>JAJYOH010000129.1 GCA_021796315.1 Chloroflexota bacterium | reverse complement strand
TAATTGAGATTATAACTCTTGCACATTGGCTCACGTCCCGCCGCGCGCACGCAAAGCGGCGAAGTCTCAAAGATCCGCGCCATCCCGTGGGTCTTCTCGTGGATGCAAAGCCGCTTCAACCTGCCCGGATGGTTTGGTCTCGGCTCGGCGCTTGGATCTGCCAGGGATGTTTCTCTTTTGCGTGACATGTATATCGGTTGGCCGTTTTTCAAAACAATGCTGGATAATTCGGAGATGTCGCTTATCAAAGCCGATTTGGAAATCGCATCTTTATATGTCGGTCTCGTTCCCGACAAAAGACTGGCCGAAGAATTATTCAGCGCGATAAAAAAAGAATATGAACGTACATGCGCTGTGGTCTTATCTGTGAGTGGACATGCCAATCTATTGGATGCCGAACCTGTGACCCAGATGGCGGTTCAATTGCGTAATCCATATGTGGACCCGTTGAATTATATTCAAGTGGAAATGTTGCGTCGTTTGCGCATTTTGCCTGATCCCGAAAGCGTGGAAGCTCGATCATTACGGGATGTTATCGGCTTGACGATCAACGGGATCGCTGCCGGGTTGAGAAACACGGGATAGTATTCACACTGTGCAAGAGTTATAATCTCAATTAATCACTTTAAGCTTTTTGGTTGGGAGGCCCAATGTCAAAGATCGATAATCTTGTGCGGGATTTTTTCGCACAGAAGAAGATTGCAGTTGTCGGCGTGTCAGACAAACGTGAGACGGGGTGTAATTTGAATTATCAAAAGTTCAAAGACGCAGGCTACCAGGTCTACGCAGTTAATCCGCATATTTCAACATATGATGGCGCCCCCTGCTATCCTGATTTGAAATCCATCCCTGAAAAACCGGATGCTGTTTTTATTCTCGCCAGTCCGAAAGTGACTGATCAGATCGTCCGGCAATGCGTGGAGCTTGACATCAAACACGTATGGATGCATTGCATGATGGGCACCAAACCCGGTTTAGCGGCGGGCATGTCCAGTGTCTCGCGAGATGCGGTGGATTTGTGCCGTGCAAACGGAATCAGCGTTATCCCCGGTTCGTGCCCAAATCAATTCCTAAAACCGGATTTTGGTCACGGTATGATGCGCGGCTTGTGGGGCGCTTTTGGTTTTTTAGCGATAGAAGGGTGATTTCTAAAAATAATGAGACTCCAGCGAAAACTGGAGTCTCTCAAAAATTGCTGCTCCCCCAACTCAGGGATCCCTCATTTGGCGTTTCTAATGTGGCTATTATGATATATTAATGTTGAAAAGTCCAGCAATATTTTTTTAAATTGACTCAAAGAAATTTTTGAATTACTTTATAAGGTGAAAATATGCAGCGAAAGGAATTTGGAGAACTGTTGGCAACCTTGCGTCAGGATTTGAGCTGGACGCAGTTTGAGTTGGGCCAATTTTCAAAGGTGGATAATGCTGTAATTAGCCAGATAGAGAGGGGAGTAAAGAAATATTTCGATCCGGAGCTTCTATTTAACCTTGCCAATGCCCTGCAATTAACGACTTTAGAACGTCGTGAGTTCTTTTTGGCGGCCAGCGGTTTGGACGAGAAGCAAACTGTTCGCCAGCCATCCGCACGGACAACCACCGATGCTTTTGAAGCGGGCAAGATGCTAAGCAAGATGATCCGTTTGATGGAACAGGTGCGCCTGCCTGCGTTTTTAGTGGATGTTTATTCGGATGTGATTGCCATCAACCAAGCCTTGCTGTCTTTCTTTAAAATCCCGACTGCCCTGTTGGAAAGCGATAGATCCATTCCGGGCGGCTTTAATACCATGCGGATGTTATTTGGGCGCGAGCTTATTGGCCGAACGCATGTGGCCGATAATTGGGATGGTTATGCTTTGAGCTCAATGCGGGCCTTTCGCGAAATTAGTTTGCGGTACCGTGCTACGCCATATTTCAAATATCTAATGAAGGCATTTCGGGATCCGAGTGAATATCCGCTTTTTGACCGGTTCTGGAAATTGGTTTCTTCTGTGGAACAGGATAAGGAAGCCAACATGGATTATTTTTCCTATCGTCACGTTGAGTTTGGCGACTTAAAGTATTACTCCTCGTCTACTGTTACAATAACATCGTTTGGCGAGTTGTTTCTTGTTCAATATTTGCCTTTGGACGATCATACTGGTCAAGTGTTTGAACAACTTATTGACAACTCGGGAAGAGAAATAATTCGCCTGGCTTCCTGGCCGGAGAAAGCTCACTGAAGTATTGGCATTTAAAATGTTATTGGAGTCTCATGTACACGCTTGCTCCTGACGAAAAGAAATCGCTGGTCATGATTTACACTCACAATTCGTTCGTGCGGGGCGAACTGATCACGAAGGAAAATGTGCGTGTTGGCATCTGGCTACGGACACAGGGCGTTCCGCAGTATATTCATTTGAGCAATGCGCAGGTTTTGCTTTTTGGCGGAAGCCCCGTCAAACCGGTAAGTTATGCAGAGCTATATTTTCCAGCCGATCAGATTATCGGTTTTCATCTTGTTCCTCCTGCCGTCGAGCCAATTGATTATGACCCCAACGAGGCCAACCGTACAATGATTAATATTGATCTGCTGATCGGCACATTCATCGTCAGGGGTAAGGTGCGAATCTCCACCCAGGCCGACTTGACCACTGCTCTCGAAGTGGCGCGCGCCTCCTGGCTGTCTGTGTATGACGCGGATATTTCGAACCCGCATCTTCCACAAATGCCTGTAATGCATATTCCAATGCTGCTGGTCAGTCCATTGCATGTTAGCTTTGGACGGTAGTGGAATCAAATTATGGCAAAAATTAAACGGATCAACCATGTGGCTGTCGTTGTCGATGACATGGATAAGTCTTTGTTGTTTTGGCGCGATGCGCTGGGGCTTCAAATGACTGAGCTGCGTGATGTGCATGCCGAGAGATCGCGGATCGCGTTTCTGCCGGCCGGTGAAGCTGAAGTGGAGCTAGTCCAACCGACCAGTGACGACTCGGGGATTGCCAAATACCTTGCCAAACGCGGACCCGGGATGCACCATATCTGTCTCGAAGTGGATGACATCGAAAGTATGTTGTCTCAACTTGAAACTAAAGGCGTGCATCTAATTAACGAAGAACCGCGCACGGCTGAGGATGGAAAAAAATATGCTTTTGTTCATCCTGATTCGACGGGCGGTGTATTGGTGGAACTTTATCAAATATAATTTGTCATTTGAAGATAAGAAATAATAGACCTTCTGATTTCAGAAGGTCTATTATTTCACGCTTTGTTTATGTTCGATCTATTTTGTTGGTGTAGCCGATGGCGTTACGCTTGGCACCGGTGTGACACTTGCCAAAGGTGTAGTTGGCGTGCGCGGCGTGCTTGTCGGCGGACGCGTGGCAGTTGGCGTAACCATATTAACAGGAATGACCAATACCTGGCCAACTTGAATTGCATTGGGATCAGCCAGTTTGTTCTCCTTAACGATGTCATCCTGCGTGCTGTTGAACAGACCGGCAATCTTTGCCAGCGAATCGCCAGCCTGAACAATGTAATTAACTTTTGTGCCGCGTGGCAAATTGGATGGAACTGGCGTGGAAGTGAACAATTCCATGCCAGGGTTGGGGATGTCAATTTCCTGTCCAACTTTGATAAGTTGAGTAAGCGGGTCAATGGTTGGGTTGAGTTGCAGGAGCAGGAGAATACCCTTGTCGCCCAGGTTGAATGTGTCGGCGATCTTTGCCAGCGAATCGCCTTCCTTGACCGTATATTTGAACGGCGCAGATGGCGTGAACGTGGCTGTCTCTGTCGGCGTTGGCGTATCGGTGAAGGTTGCTGTCGGCGATGGAGTGATCGTTGGAGTAAACGTCAGGGTTGGTGTGGGCGTATCGGTTGCAAAAATCGCGTTGAGAGGCTTGCTTGGCCCGGTCAACCAGATGACCAGCATGATGATCCCGGCTAAAACGAGAAGCCCGGCCACGCCATAAACGAAGATGATATTGGATTGTTGCCTGCGCTTGCGATACGAAGAAATAACGCTTCCAGTAGATTTGTTGTTATCCATGAGTTTGTCCTTTATTTTCCTTTGCCGGTGTATCCCACCTGGCGGGTTAATGCTAAATTAATTCTACCTGAACTTTGGTTATTTAGTGGGATAGATTTTCCGGTTGGAAACAGGGTCGATAATCGTAGCCAAGCACAAGCCGATACTGTGTCGGGTTGTTTGGATCAGGCAGAGAGATAACGCTGGCGGAATTAAGCCCCAGCCCACTTAAAATTGCAGACCGCGCATTCGGATCCTGGGATGCTGTCATGTCGATCAAAACTGAATTGGTGTAATCTCGTCGATCCGCGGCGCTGACGGTTGTTGCATACCCGGCATAATTCAGGCGCGTAGCTGCCAATCCGTCCCAGCCATCATTCTGCGTGCCGTTCTGCACCTCGACCTTGACCGCCTGCCGTTGAACAGCCGTTGTCGAAAGTGAGGTCGCTTCTGTTAATAACTGCGATAGAGAGTCTTGCGGTAATAACACGTCTGCGCCGCCAGGCGTTACCCATGAAGTGACGTAAGGTGGGCGGATGTAATAACTGCGAATGTTGGCGTTGGTCAGCTTTGGGGCGTAGAGAGCCAGTTTAAGAATATCCGCCAGACCGAGGTCCGTGGTGATCGTGCTGGAGAAATCGTTATAAAGTTGGGGAATCCGTGTGAGCGTATCCGTCTTTAATGCTTGTGAAAAAATCGAACGCAAAACTTCCTGTTGACGACGGCTGCGATCGAAGTCGTTGGATTTGAGACGTGAGCGTGCATACCACAAGGCAAGATCTCCGTTCATGTGCACAATGCCTGACTGAACGGTGTACAGAGACCAGTTATTTTCATTGTATGGATCGTAGCTTGGGTCGATCAAATGCCAGTCGGTGTAAGGGCATGACACCGGCACATCCACACCGCCGAGTGTATCGACAATGCGGCGAAAGCCATCAAAATCCACCATGGCCGTGTGATCGATACGGATGCCTAGATCGTAAGCGATGGTATCTTTGAGCAAACCCGGACCGCCGCCGTTATATCCTTGCAACTCGCCGAATTCGTAGGCGGTATTGATGCGCTGCATACCAACGGTTGGAATATATACCCATAGATCGCGCGGAATGGATATGAGCGAGACCTGCCCATCCTTCGGCCACAATATTACCAGCACCATTGTATCCGTGCGGAATGATGCGCCCGTGCGTTTATCTGACCCTATCAGCAGAAAGTTGACCGAGTTGTTATCTGTAAGCGCGGGCAAAGGTGTCGGCCCCGCCCCGGATGCATCGGGCACGGGAGGCGCAGCGGAAGTTGGGAAGAGTGAACTCAGGTCAACAGTTGGACTTGGTTTTGCCGGTGGGATTGGCGTCGGTGATGCGGTCGGCGTTGGGAAAAATGGCTCAAGCGTGGGAACTTCGATGAAGTAAAGCGAAGTCGGCGTAGCTTGCTCCGCGAACGGAGGTTGAAACGGAGTCGGCGTTGGGGATGCGTTTGGCGCGCTTGTTACAAGGATAAAAGGCAGCGACGATGCTGATGCAGGCGCGGCGCCGCACGATGTTAGCAGCAGTGCAAACAAAAAAATGAATCTGCGTTTGGATGGTTTCATGAGATGATGGCAGACTTTGAAATTTAGCTAGGGTGTTGCTGTTGGAAAGGCCGTGATTGTTGATGTCGGCGGGACGTTCGCCGCTGTAGGTGCAGATGTGGCTGTATTCGGAATGCTGGTGGATGTCGGTTCAACTGTTTCTGTGAATGGTAACGGCGTCAATGTCAGCGGCTCGGTCGGGACTTCGGTCTGGGTATTAAATTGTGGAATGAAAGTTATCCCCGGTGTAATGGTTGGCGCGTTGGGTACCCATAATTGCAAACCAACCGGGATGGCATTGGGATTGGTAATACAGTTGGCGCGTTGTATTTCGGCAGTCGCGGCGCCGTATCGCAGCGCAATGCGATATAGATCGTCGCCAGGCTGGACAATATAATTGCGTACCCAGCCGGGAATCGGTCCGCACAAAATCACCGGTGTAGGTTGGGATCGCGGTGAAGTGTAGGGAACGTAAATGCCATATCCAACAGCCAGGCTCGATGTTAGCAGACAATTGCCCTGCCTTATTAAATCAGCGCTCGTGTTATAACGCGTCGCCAGACTGGTCAATGTGTCGCCGGGCTGGACAGAGATTAATATCCATCCCGGTGGGGGCGGACAATTTGTAGGCGGCAGCGGCGTTGGAGTGGGCAACGGAGTCGACGTGGGGGCTTCGGTGGAACCAGGCTGGGTTGGCGTTAAAGTTTGCGGAACGGCGGGTAAGGCCGAGGTCGGAGTGAGACGCGTGGGAGGCGTTGCATTTTCAGCCAATGCCAGGGAAAGGCTTCCAACAACGAGCATGATGGAGACCAATCCATAAATTAATCCACCCCCCAATTGACGTGCCGCCTGCATTATTTTGATCCCTTCTTCGGGTTTGTTTCAAATGAACTTTTTGCAATTGGTAGTAATACGCTGAATGTTGCGCCTGCACCCGGCTGGCTCTCAACCCAAATGCGGCCGTGTTGAGCTTCCGTTAAAGTTTTTGCAATTGAAAGTCCAACGCCGGTATCGCCAACGCCCTGGATAAGAACATTGTCGGCGCGATAAAGGCGTGTGAAAACGCGCGGCATATCCTCGGATGGGATGCCGCCGCCGCTGTCGGTAACCTGGATCATGACGTAATCCTGATCCTTCTCGTTCGTGGTCTGGACCTTGAGGCGGATCGTGCCTTCGATGGGTGTCGCGGCGCCTGCGTTTTGCAAAAGGTGGATCAGTATTTGCTGCAGAGCTTCACGGTCGGCATGTAATGGCGCCACTTTCTTGGGCAGGTCGAGATGCAGGGAAATATTTTTTTCCCGTATCTGGCTGCTTGTGTACGCCATGGCATTATCAATAATAAGATTGATATCGATGGGTTCTGGTTTAAGACCGGCGAGTCCAGTTTCGAGCGTGGTGACCTGGATCATATCGTCGATCAGGCTGCCGATGCGCTCCGTGGACGCCTTGATGCGTTCGACAAATTTGCGTTGTAATGCGCCGAGAATTCCGACCGATTCACCGAGCAGCAAATCGGTATAGCCCACAACCGATGACATGGGCTGGCGTAATTCCTGTGAGATGGACGCAATAACCTCAGCCTGTTCGCTTGGTTTTGAACGGCCGCCACTATTTTTTTCGAGTTCAAGGATTTTGATATTGGATTCGGCCAGCTGATTTTGTAGATGCGCTATATCTTGCAGCGTGACTTTGAGCTCCTTCTCCACCTGTGACTCAGAACGTTTGCCTTTGCCTCGCAGAGACTCAAGTTCTTTTTGGAGTTGGTCAATGGTGCGTTGAGATTCCTCCTGTACGGCCATCAGTGTTGCTATATTTTCGCCCTTCGATGAATCTTTCTCGGCTTGCAGGTTCATTGCTTCGATCTGCTTCGAGAGTTCATCGTTGCGGCGTTCCAACTCCGCCATCTGGTTGTGCGCCATCTCCAGCGTTTGACGCGTCTGCTCGCCCTGTTGTTCAAGTTTGCTCATCTTTTGGCTTCGCTGAACGATCGGGACGAGTGAAATGGCGATATTGGCGAGGAAGGCCTGGTCTTCAGCAGACCACAGACGATTGGAGTATGGAGACAGCAATAGAACGCCGCCCATCGAATCTTTTTCCGGCGTCACAATGGGGACACTGAGCAGGTGTCCGGGAGCGGTCAAGCCAAGCAGATCGCTCAGTCCTTTGATGTCTGCGGATGTGCTGGAGGCCGGGAGGCGCAAGGGGCGTCCGCGTTGCAGGGAGTTGGTCAGCATCGGGATGGCGGATTTATTCATACTTCCGCCTTCCAGATTCTCTTCACGTATTAGATCGTATCCGCTGGCGATCACGATCTGGTTTTTGTTGTCGGTTAAGTAGATAAGGAAACACAGATCGGCCAGCATGGTCTGCGCGATGGCGCGTGTAATTGCCGCGCTGACTTTTGGCGCTGTTGATTCCGCGGCCAATGACAGCAAAGCATGGAATGTTTTTGGATCGGTACTATATCGCCTACGTTCGGGGACGGGCGTATCTTGTTTAACACTGGTAGGCCGGCTGTCAGGTAAATTAATCGGCGCCGGGAATCTTTGCGCCAGAGTCGGCAAAATGGGAAATGCTGCCAGATAAGCCAGACGGATTATGCCAGAGTAATAACCGCTTTCCTGAAAAGCCAGGTGTCCAATGTGGCCTAGAAAAGCGATGGTAAGAAAAGCCAGTCCATTGCCGTATCCATTTGGGCGGCGAATCAGGAGAATGAGTGCGCCTATCACAATGAAACCGATCGACGCGACCTGCCAATAAAAGTCATCGCTGGTGTTGTTGTACGTAATATGGGAAGCCTGGGGAGGCCATGTGAGCAGACTTAATCCCATGGCCGTACCGATCAAAACGCTTATTAAAATAAAGGCTGAATCGGCGGTGCGGCTGGGTTCAGGAAAACCCCATAACCAGGTGACCCAGACGATGGTAAAGAGAGTAAAGGCCCGGTCAAGAGGCGGCAGGCTGGCGGTCGGATTCACGATGTTTTGCCAGCCGAGTCCGCTGAATGCAAACATGAATAATTGTGCAGCCAGCAATAATCCCAGCCCCAGCATGGTGCGCCGTGCCTGCGGGAACTCGCTTAATCGCCAATGGCTAAACGCCGATTGAAACGCGGTGGCGATTGAGTAGATGATCAGGATATGGAATACGACACTGCCGAGTGGGTTGGTAAGTGCTTGAAGAATCTGGTTAAAGAGATCATTCATCGCCGTGATTATACTTCGAGTTCTTGAAATATGCTTTCTATCACAAGATATGACAAAAACACGCCGCCATGAATTCAGCTTGAATTGGCGTCTCATTGGTGAAGAATGGCAAAATATGGATTAATCGCGAAGTTGGGTTAAAATTCAAGCGTGGTCGATGAATTGACTCAGCGGGTTGAAAATAAAAAGGTCCTTCTTCTGGGCCTGGGCAATCGTCTGCGTGGGGATGAGGGACTGGGTGGCTTTCTGGTAAATCGCTTAAGGGGCAAAGTTAATATTCCGTTGATCGATGGGGGCAACGTGCCTGAAAAATACCTGGGACTGCTGGAAGCATCACACCCCGACCTGGTGCTGGTCGCCGTTGCTGCGGATGTGCCCGGCGCTGCGCCCGGCGATATTACTCTGATCGATCTCGATCAACTGCAAACTATGAAAGTCAGAACGCGCAGCGCCGACTTGTCCTTGTTGTTTAGATTTATTCCGCAAAAATTCCGGCCTGAAGTATTGTTGATCGCGGTCCAGCCTGATAATGAAATGCAGGACCGCAAGGGAGTTTCAGATTCGGTCAAGGTTGCGTTGGATGGTCTGGAGGTTTTGTTTGTGGAATTATTCAAATAAAAAAGGTGAACGACAAAGCCAGTCGTCCACCTTTTGCTAAAGTTAATCAGTGAACCTGTATTTCAAAAGAGTCCATACGGCCTCAAAGGCATCTTTTAGTTTGATCTTCTTGCCCTGCGAGTAATCGCGCGGGTTGAAAGAAATGGGGACCTCATAAATGCGGTAGTTGCGTTTCAGGATTTTGGCGGTGAATTCAGGCTCGAAATCAAAGCGGCTGGAATGCAATACCATTCCTTCGATCACTTCACGGCGGAACACTTTGTAGCCGGTTTCCATGTCACTCAGGATCGTGTCGTACAAAATATTCGTCATGAAGGTCAGCATTTTGTTGGCGATCATGTGCCAGAACATTGCCACACGCCGCGGGCCGCCAAGAAAACGCGAACCATAAACCACATCGGCGGTGCCGTTGTTGATCGGTTCGAGCAGGAGGGGAAAATCGTGCGGACTATATTCAAGGTCTGCGTCCTGGATCAGGATAATGTCGCCGTTCGCCGCTTGAAGTCCGGTACGAACCGCCGCACCTTTGCCTTGATTCTTTTCGTGCAGGATGACGCGTATTCCCGTTTTACCGTCCAGCTTTTTAAGCACGTCGCGGGTGCCATCCTGGGAACCGTCATCGATGACGATGATCTCCGATGACAGTTTGGTGGCCTTGACGCGCTTCAAGATTTCTTCGATGTTTTCAACTTCATTGTAGACTGGAATAACCACTGATAGCTTCATAGTTCGCTGATTATAAACGAAAGACGGCAGGCATTATGCGTGAATTTCATCCCTCAATCGAAATGTGTTTGTCAGGATATGGCCTTGATTTGCCGTGCTATAATCCATTTTGTTCGTTGAAATTATCTTTTCATTTCCCCATTCAGGAGGGGATGCCGTATGACCAATCCGACTGTTTCCTTTATTCCGCCCCAGATCAACAGCCTTGAAGACACGGGGTTGTCACCTCTCTGGCTTCAGGACCTTGTCTTGAAGGTTTTGTATTCGCGCGGCTATCTGACGGGTTTCAAGATCGCCGAGGAAATTGCCCTGCCGTTTGCGGGAGTGACAGATCAACTGCTTGTCACGCTTAAGCAGGAAAAATTCATCGAGGTCAGGTCTTCGCAAGGCGGCCTGGGCGAGGGAGCTTATACCTACGGCATAACCAGCGCGGGAAACTTGCGCGCCCGCGAGGCGCTGGATCGCAGTCAATACGCGGGACAGGCGCCGGTGCCTTTTGAAGTCTACAACGAATCCATTCGCCGCCAAAAAAGCGGACGATTGACGGTCACCACGCGTACCATGCGGCAGATCCTTTCTCAGTTGGTTATCTCCGAATCAACTTTTCAGCGTCTTGGCCCGGCGCTCAACTCTGGTACATCCATCTTTATGTACGGCCCTCCGGGCAATGGTAAAACCAGTATTGCGCGTGCCTTCGGCAATCTTGTTCTCAGTCAGACTATGTATATTCCCTACGCCCTTTATCTCGATGGACAGGTCGTCAAGGTTTACGACGCAGTCAGTCATCGTCTGGCGCCTGAGGGCGAAAATGGCGGAGGCTCCACCGGTAATCTGCGTTCGAACACGCGTCGCGATCCGCGCTGGGTAAAGATTCGCCGTCCGTTCATTGTTGTTGGCGGTGAACTTACGCTGGAAGGCCTCGATCTCGTTTTCGATGACACACATAAATTTTATGAAGCCCCGTTCCAGGTCAAGGCCAACGGCGGCATTTTATTGATCGACGACTTTGGGCGACAACAGGTCCGCCCGCGCGACTTGTTGAACCGCTGGATCGTACCGCTCGAAAACCGCGTTGATTTCCTGCGCCTCCACACCGGACGAAAGGTGGAGGTGCCGTTTGATGTGCTGATCGTCTTCTCGACAAATCTCCCGCCAAAAGACCTTGTCGATGAAGCCTTCCTGCGCCGCTTGCGTCACAAGGTTGAGATTGGCGATCCGTCCTACGAGGAATATCGCGAGATTTTCAAACGCGTTGCCGCCGATAAAAAGATCGAATATAACGACCAGGGTCTCGCTTATCTTTTGCAGGAATGGTACATCAAACGAAACCGCAAGCTGCGCGCCTCGCATCCGCGCGATCTGTGCGACCAGATCATTGACATTTCATCCTATCTGGCTGTTCCGCCCAGCATGTCGCGCGAAATGATCGATCGCGCCGGGCAGGCCTATTTTGTAGAAATCTAAATTCATTGCGTTTTGCGCTTTTCGTTTTATTTTCGCAAAACGCAAAA
>JAJYOH010000128.1 GCA_021796315.1 Chloroflexota bacterium | reverse complement strand
GTAAAAAATCCAAAGGTTGGGCTGGTTTCAAACGGCGAAGAAGAAGGCAAAGGCAATGAATTAGTGAAAGGCGCCACGCCCTTATTGAAGGCATCCGGTTTGAATTATTTTGGAAACGTTGAAGGCAAAGAAGTCATCGGCGGAAAAGTAGACGTGGCCGTGACCGATGGATTCGTCGGCAATGTGATGTTGAAGTCGGACGAAGCCGTTGCCACGTTGATCGTTGACAAGATCCGCGAGACGATCAAGACCGGAAACCTGTTGACAAAAATTGGCGGACTGCTGGTAAAGCCCGCCCTGGGTCAAATCAAAAAACTGCTCGACCCATCCGAGGAAGGCGCGGCCCCTCTGCTCGGCGTGAACGGACTGGTCTTTATCGGGCATGGCCGTTCGGATGCATATGCCATCAAGAACGCCATCCGTGTTGCAAAGAACGCGGCAGAAGCCAAAGTGCTCGACGCAATGAAAGCCGCCATTGAAGAAAGCTTGAAGAAATAATCCGCACGGACACAAAGGATATCAATGAAAATCATCAAGAACGAAAAATTAATTGCACGTAACAGCAAGATCGGACAATTCACAAGCCTGGGCGCGCTGGCCGTGCTTGGCGTCGGAATGTATATCTCCTTCTCAAAACCCGAGTTGTTTTATTACTCCATTGCCGCGCTTATCGTGGGCTTTATGATGACACAGGTTGGAATGTACTTCACCAATCGTTGGGGCCGCACCCCGCGCCCCGACGAACAACTGGATGCGAGTCTTAAAGGCTTGCCCGGCGATACAACCATCTATCACTATGTGACGCCTGTTTCGCATCTGCTGGTTGGCTCGGCAGGGATCTGGATCTTGATGCCGCTCCACCAGCGCGGCAAAGTGAAATATGAAAAGAACCGTTGGAAATTATCCGGCGGCGGATTCATGCAGGCCTACATGACCATCTTTGGGCAGGAAGGTATCGGCCGCCCCGATCTCGAATTGGAAAATCAAATCGATTCTCTCAAGAAGTATTTCTCCAAGAAAATGGAAGGAGATGAAGTTCCGGAGATTAAAGGCATTTTGGTGTTCACCAGTGATCAAGTCGAAATCGAAGCCGCCGACGCGCCCATCCCCGCCCTGCCAATCAAAAAGCTGAAAGAGTTCGTGCGGCAGAAATCGAAAGAACAATCCTTGGGTTCATTGATGCTGCAAAAGATCACGGACGCCCTGCCGCAGGAATAGTTTTTCTATCACGTCATTACGAGCCGCCGCGGGTTGAGCCTGTCGAAACCTGGCGGCGACACTTGCACCTGCGCTGCAAGTGCAGGTGAGCAATCTCCACCTCAATTTTGGAGATTGCTTCGGGAAGAACGCCCTCGCAACGACATAATGTTTTTTATTTTGCACCAACGCCGTGACCCAAAAGAATAATCCACAGATTACGCAAAATTACCAGAGTAATCTGTGGATGCTTTTTAATCCCCTTTCCTCCGCGGCTTGCCGTATGGTACACTTGTTCTATCAAAAAGATAGGAACAAATTATTCACATGGACTCCATTGTTGCCATAGACATTGAAACCACGGGCCTCGATGAAAACCGCGACGCCATCCTTGAGATCGCGGCGGTCAAATTCAAAGGACATCGCGTCGAGGATGAATGGTCTTCACTCATTAACCCCAATCGCCACATTCCCGAATTCATCACCGGCCTGACCGGCATCGACGATGCCATGGTTCGGCAGGCTCCGCGCCTGCGCGGTATCATTCATGAACTCGAAGCCTTCGCAGGCAACGCCCCCCTCGTCGGACACAACGTTCGTTTTGATCTGGGCTTTTTGCAAAAGCAAGCGGGCGTTTTACTCTACAACGAAGTCATTGACACTTATGAATTGGCATCTGTCTTAATTCCCAACGCCAGCCGATACAATCTCGGATCGCTCGGCAAGCAGCTTGGAATTCTTTTACCCGCCACGCATCGCGCCCTCGACGATGCGCGCGTCACGCAGGCTGTCTTCAATCGTCTGTTCGAGATGGCCAAGGAACTGCCGCTTGATCTCGTTGCAGAAATTGTCCGCTTGAGCGATCCGATTGACTGGGACGCAGGCTGGACATTCCAACAAGTTTTGAAAGCCATCGCGCACGACGGCATCCAGGCGAAAAAAGTTAAAAGCAAGCCGCGCGCGTTTGAAAACGCGGAGCGCTATCCGCCGCTGGAAAATCCTGAAACGCCGATCCCGCTCGACGTCGAGGAAGTCGCGTCCATCCTTGAATACGGCGGGCCGTTCTCACAATATTTCGAATCCTTTGAGCAAAGGCCGGAGCAGGTGGAAATGCTGCGGGCTGTGACCAAGGCCCTTTCAACTGGCCAGCATCTCATGGTCGAGGCCGGTACCGGCGTTGGAAAATCCTTTGCCTATCTTGTACCCGCCGCTTTGTTCGCAGTCCGCAATAATATGCGCGTCGTCGTCTCGACCAACACCATCAACCTGCAAGACCAGCTCACACGCAGCGACCTGCCGAGTCTCAGCGAAGCGCTCAATCTTGATTTTCGTTTTTCGGTTTTGAAGGGACGCGCCAATTATCTTTGCCCGCGCCGACTTGAAAACCTGCGACACTTCGGCCCGCGCACCGGCGAAGAAATGCGCGTGCTTGCAAAGGTCATGGTGTGGCAGCTCAACAATCAAAGCGGCGACCGCAACGAATTAAATCTCAACGGCCAGCCTGAGCGCGAAGTGTGGGTACGGCTTTCCGCCGAAGACGATGCCTGCACGACCGAGACTTGCATCAAACGCACCGGCGGCGCGTGCCCGTTCCATCGCGCCAAGACCGCCTCGCAAACCGCGCACGTGCTGGTCGTCAATCATGCGTTGCTGCTTTCGGATATCGCCACCGGCAGCAAAGTCCTGCCCGAATATTCGCACCTCATCGTGGACGAAGCACACCATCTTGAATCGGCCACCACCAACGCACTTTCATTTCGTTTGACTCAAATCGACATGGAACGGATGCTGAAAGAGATCGGCGGATCGAATGCCGGGACTCTGGGACGCGTACTGGGCGAGAGTCACGAATCGCTTCGTCCCTCCGACTTCGGCCTGCTCCAGCAAAAAATTTCTCGTGCCACTGACAGTGCCTTCCGTCTCGAACAACTCAACCGGCAATTCTTCGACAACCTGAAAGACTTCGCAGATATCCAGCGCGACGGACAGGCCAAAAGCAGTTACGCCTGGCAATCGCGCGTCCTGCCCTCCACGCGGACTCTGCCTGGCTGGGATGAAGTTGAAATCGCGTGGGACGCGGCCGGAGAAACTTTGAAACTTTTGCTCAACCAACTGGCTGAGATTCATAAAGCCGCGTCGGACTTGTATGCAGATGGGCACGAAAATCTCGAAGACGTGATCGGCGATCTCGGTAACGTGTACCGCCGATTAGCTGAGGCCGAAGCGAATGTCTCAGCCATGATCAGCGATCCATCCGCCGAACAAATCTATTGGATCGAAGTCCAGCCCAACGGGAATCGAGTCTCATTAAACGCCGCGCCGCTGAGAGTCGGGCCATTGATCGAACAATATTTGTGGCACGAAAAAACATCCGTCATTCTCACGTCCGCCACGCTGACCACGCATGGCGAGTTCCAATATTTGCGCAACACACTCGGCGCGGACGAAGCCGACGAGATGCAGCTCGGCTCGCCGTATGATTTCGAAAGTTCGACCCTGCTGTATATTGCCAATGATATTCCCGAACCCAATCAGCCCGGCTACCAGCAGGCGCTCGACCGCGCCATTATATCAACAGCCAAAGCCACCGGCGGACGAATGCTGGTATTGTTCACTTCTTACGCCGCCTTGAAAAGGACTTCGCAAGCCATCACCACCCAATTGGCGAACGAAGATATTGCCGTCTACGAACACGGCGACGGCTCTTCGCCGAACGCTTTGCTCGAGTCGTTCAAGTCCACCGACCGGGCCGTGCTGTTGGGCACGCGTTCCTTCTGGGAAGGCGTGGATGTGCCGGGTGAATCTTTATCGGTGGTTGTGATGACGAAGCTGCCTTTCGATGTTCCGTCCGACCCGATCATCGCGGCGCGCTCGGAAACTTACGAGGACTCATTCCAGGAATATTACCTGCCCGAAGCCATTCTCAAATTCCGCCAGGGCTTCGGACGATTGATCCGCACCGCCTCCGACCGCGGCGTGGTTGCCATTCTCGATCGCCGCGTGTTGACCAAGCAATATGGCCGCCTGTTCTTGGAATCCTTGCCGCAATGCACGTCACGCCAAGGGCCAACCGTCAATTTGGCGCGCGAGGCTGGGAAATGGCTGGGAATGTGAGTATGCACCTAAAAGATAGTTCCTTTATTGCCTTTCTAGTTCGATATTCTCACATCCTTGAAGAACGCACTGATCCATCCGTAGCTTGTATACTCGCCTATATACGCGGTGAGATTCGTGACGTGATACGTCAACTGGCGAGCATAATCAGACAAGTACGTATCCAGCAATGTGTCATCCAAATAATACTGAACGGCTCCATCTGAGCGGCGAATTTCAATACGGACGTCATACCACCGATTAAAGTTAACAGGTATCGACTTCGTCTGATACGTAACAACATAGCCCTTTTCAACATTGGCTGTGTCACAAACAAAAGTGGGCTTCAATAAATTGTTGCCGAGTCGGCATTGCGTTGCCCATTTCATGGATCTCGAGTTTAGCCAGATCGCTGTCTTTGCAACACCCCAACCCCCACTTACAAAATCGCCTGAATTGATTTTGATCTTAGCATCAAGCACAACGGATTCACGCATAACGCGGGCATCACCAAGTTGTAGGCTATAATCCTGATTTTCGGCAGAGCCTTTCGTGTTGATCTTCAATTGCCCTTGATTTACTGTATATGTAAAGTAATCCGAGGTGGGCGTTTTCCATAAGCCGGGATCCAGAGATGAAGCCTGAAAGCTATCGTAAATTGGCGGGGTGGAAAGAGCGGCCCATGGGGATATCGGCGTAGGCGTTGCAGGAACAACGGACTGAGCTACATTGACAGGCGCTACCCACTTAAGAGTCAGGCTTGTAATACCAGGCAAAAGATCCGCCCTCACCACAGTGGTCTTGTCCGTTTTAATGTCCGCGCGATAAATGGTGCAAATGTCTGAGCATTGAGTGAACGCCAATTGAGAACTGTCCGGCGACCATGCGAAACTATCAATGCTTTCGCCTCGAGCCGCGACCAATTCTCGGTCTGTCTTCTTATCCAAACTGTAGACATGAATGGATGTGAAAGGATAGCTGGCGGAACTGAGTTGGATCATGTTGTAGGCGATTTGCTTTCCATCCGGCGACCATGAAAGATTTACGATGGCAAAATTGCCATTTGGATTGCGCGTCAAAGTCTGTGTTTCGTTTGTATCTAAATCAAGCGCCGTAATTGCATAGATAGATGCCATTGCAATTCGGCTTCCAGACGGCGCCCAGGCAACGTTCCAGACAAATTTCGTTTTATCCACCGCGCTATCTTGACCGCTGGTACTACCAACTTGCTGGAATTGTGTACCGTCGGGAGCAACTACATACCAATCCGGTTTCCATGCTTCAGAATTGCTTTCGTAGTAGTCAGGTGAAGTGAAGGAGATTTTCTTGCCATCCGCGCTCCAAGCCAAACTCCCAATCGAATGCGTTTCAATTTCGAGTAACACTTTATGCGTCGTAGTAGGGTCATCTATGCTTACTGTGTAAAGGAATGCCGTGCTATTCTTCCCTTCACCGGTCACAGTTGAGAATGTCAACGTTCGATTGTCCGGACTCCAGGCAAAACTTACGATATTCAGGTCTTCACTGCCGATTCTCTCGGAAATAGATGTATGAAGATCAAGCACAAACAACTCTTGCTTTCCATACAGTTTTCTTTGCGATAAGAACGCAATATATTGTTCGTTCGGCGACCACACGTAATATAGAATCGTGCCGAATTTCTTGGCGAGAACCTTGATATCAACCCCGTTTGGGTCAACTATCTGTAACTGAGGACCTCCCGCACTGAATTGCTGCACGAAAGATATCGCTCCATTCAAATCACCGACTGGCATGGGTTGCGGTGTGGACGTGGGTGGTATGGTCGCGGTTGCGATCGGTTCAGATGTAGATGTAGGCGTCATAGGTGTGGGTATGAATGTGGATGGCGGAAACGTGATAGCCGGAGCACATCCCGCAAGAAACATGACTGAGCAAATAAAGAGCGAAACTATTTTGTTTCGTGCCATAACTTCCTCCATAAAATAATTCAGGATGGATATTTTGCTTATTCTGACATTATAAGGCTAATATTAATCTGTGTCTTATTTTTGAGACATACGGAAGAGAAGTCAGAATCAAAAAACACGCCACGGGCTGGCTTCGTGTTTTTGATCTTTTTCCCTTCAACAAAGAGAGCGATATAATCGCTCACATGGAAATCCAAAGTTATCTCCCCCAAACGGAAACGAAACATAAGGGCCGGGGTTTATAAAACATAAAACGCACGCTAAATTTCAAGTCTTGGAATTGGAGCAAGCATGGCTGACAAAAGTTATCGTGTATACGGATACCGCTGGGTGGTGCTGGCGGTTTTCATGTTTATCAACATCACCATTCAAATCCTGTGGATCTCATACGCCCCCATCATCACCCCGGCCGCCAGGTTCTATGGCGCAACGGATACGCAGATCGGCTTATTGGCGATCACATCCTGGTTAATCGCTTACATCGTGCTGTCCCTGCCAGTTTCGTGGGCCATCGATACGTTCGGCTTTCATATCACGGTCGGTTTTGGCGCGATCATGATGGCCGTCTTCGGAATCCTGCGCGGCTTCGCCGGAAATTACACCCAGGTCTTGTGGACCACAGCGGGCATCGCAATTGCGCAGCCATTCCTGCTCAACGCATGGACAAAAATCCCAGCTCATTGGTTCGGATTGGAAGAGCGCGCCACAGCAGTCGGATTGGTTACGCTGGCGAGTCTGCTTGGCGTGGCAATTGGTGAAGCAATCCCTCCGATCCTTTTGGAAGGCGGCATGTCCATTCAGACCGAGCAATTGGTCTTTGGAGTCGTCACTGCATTTTCATCCCTTCTTTTTCTTATCCTGGCGCGCGAGAAACCAGCCACGCCTCCCTGCCCGCCCGGACAGGATGTCCGCTCGCTGATGGTCGATGGGTTCAAACATGCATTATCGGTCAAAGATTTTTGGTTCCTGCTCTTCATCGCATTCGTCGCATTGGGAATTTTCAACGGTGTTACAGCGTTGGTTGAAGACATCATCCGTCCGCGCGGCTTCGCTCCAACAGATGCGGGCACGCTCGGCGCTTTGATAGTGATCGGCAGTATCATCGGCGCGGTTGTCCTGCCGCCGTTCTCGGACAAACAACGGAAGCGTCAGCCTTATCTGCTTCTTGGATACCTGCTTGCCATCCCCGGTCTGCTCGGCATAACGTATGCCACAAACGTTTGGCTGTTGATGATCTCCGGTTTTTGGCTGGGCTTCTTCCTGATCGGCGTCAGCCCCATCGGATTTCAATACGGGGCTGAGATCACCCATCCGACGCCCGAAGGAACTTCAAATGGATTGATCCAGCTCTTTGGACAAACGTCTTCTGTGTTCGCCTACGTCATGGTGACGTTGAAAAGCGCCAATGGCGCATTTACACCGTCGCTTTTGCTGGCAGTCGGGCTGATCATTGTCAGCGTTATCGTCATCATGCAAATGAAAGAACCCGCATTCTTACATTCTCAGCCAATTCCAGAAGTCGAAGAAGCTGTTTAGGGAAAGTATATAAAAATACGGCGCGAATTCGCGCCGTATTTTTATATATCCCTTCAATAAAGAGAGCGATATAATCGCCCACATGGAAATCCAAAGCTATCTCGACCGGATCAATTACAAACAATCCGTGCGCGCCGACGTCCACACTTTGCGCGGATTGCAGCGCGCGCACATGTTTGCTGTGCCATTCGAAAATTTGGATAACGTTCCGCTCCGCGAAGACACGGGGAGAATAAGCGTGTGAAACGAAGTCTGCTGATTGCCGGTGCATTGCTCTTTTGGCTCGGCATCCTAGTGCAGTTGTTTCTTTCCGGTGCAGTAGTTTGGGGAGAAATTGAAGCCAGAGTCCACATATCGCAGACCGGTGATTCAGGCCTGGATCTCAGATGTCCGATCATGCTCTCGCCTGTTGAATCGGGAACAATCAGCGCGTCCATTACCAATACGCTCGATGAGAACACCAGCCCGGTGATAAACTCCGATATCAGCAGTGTCAGCGGCGACCAACAGGCCAGTCAAACTCTATCTCTCGCCGCTCACGAAACTCAAATTGTCCATTGGAAAGTGGCTGCTTCAGACATCGTGTTCGGCAGATTGATCCTGGTAAATATTACTCAAGCGCGTTATGGCAATCTCCCTTCCCACCAGGGTGCCTGCGGTATTTTTGTTTTGAGCTTCCTCGGTCTGAGCGGCAGCGAAGCTTTTGACCTGCTGTTCGCTCTCAGCCTTGCGGGTATCCTGCTTGGCGGAACGTTGTGGCTGCGAGGACATTCGCCGTTGGACGATTGGACAATCAGCATCGCTACGGCCAGCGGTACCCTGACCGCATTCACAACGGCAGGGATGCTTACCGCGTTGCCGCGCTGGTGGGGATGGATCATGTTCTTCGATGCGGTTGCCCTGATCCTATTGAGCGTCATCCTCACTGAGTTCATACTCTTGCCCGGGCACAAAGGAAATTAAGCCGCTGAGTTTCGAAGATGGCAATGAACATTTCGAGGGATTGTGCGCTTACAAACCGGAACAAACGAAGGATGGCTTCGTTGTGTGGCAGCGCGATTACGATGGCAAGTGGAGCCATCAATATTTTTTCGATCTGACGGAGCGCAAATTTCTGGAAGATTATCAGACGGGCTGCGCATATCACCAGAATCCATCGCTTTCAAGTTTCGGACGCGAGGGCATTATCGGCATTACGAACACAGATGGCCGAATTGGTTTGAATAAAGAAAGGTTGATCGTCACGAAGAATGGTCGGCGTGAAGAACGGTCGATCAACAAGGATGAATATCCGGTTTTGTTGAAAGAATATTTTGGGGTCGTTTTCTAAAAGATAGTTCGCAGTTCTTTCATTGCACGAATTACGTAACATCACCACCGGGTAAAAGATTAACGAATATTCAATTTACCATTGACATATTTTGCGAGAGTAGTAGAATACCGCCCAATATGTTCACAGCATTTGCACTGCCGCGTACCCGTCGTCTGAAGCCCACTTCCCTGAGAAGGTTGGGAGCTTTTCGTTTGGATGACGCAGTAAACGCAACGGTGCGCTGAAGCACACGCATAAGTCAACCGAAGCAGCCCTCCTTCTCGGAGGGCTGCTTTTATTTTTCAGTCTGGAGTCCTGAAGCTTGCTTCGGGAAATGCGGGAGCATACCCTAACGGGCACACGAGCTCCCGCACTCCAAAAATAAACCAGGAGAAATGATGAGTTCCAAACCAAAACCGCAAGTAAAGAAAGTTGTCCTCGCTTATTCCGGCGGGCTGGACACATCCGTGATCGTCCCATGGCTGAAGGAAAACTATGGCTGTGAAGTAGTCTGCTTTTGCGCGGACGTGGGGCAGGGCGATGAAGATTTGCGCGGCCTCGAACAGAAGGCGCTCAAAAGCGGCGCGAGCCAGTTCGTGTTACATGACATGAAAGAGGAGTTTGCGGCGGATTATCTTTTTCCAATGCTCAAGGCCGGGGCCGTATATGAGCACAAGTATTTGCTCGGCACATCGGTGGCGCGTCCGCTGATCGCCAAACATCTCGTGGATGTGGCGCACGAAACCGGCGCGGACGCGATCGCTCACGGAGCGACAGGCAAAGGCAACGACCAGGTGCGCTTCGAATTGACCGTAATGGCGCTCGACCCGCGCCTCAAGATCATCGCTCCGTGGCGCGAATGGGATATCCGCTCACGCGAGGATGCAATTGCGTTCGCAGCGAAACATAATGTGCCAGTTACGGCCACGATCAAATCCATTTACAGCCGCGACTCGAATCTGTGGCACCTCTCGCACGAAGGCGGCCTGCTCGAAGATCCATGGAACGAACCGGAAGAATCCATGTACCAAATGAGCACTTCACCGGAGAACGCGCCGGACGAAGCCGAGTATGTCGAGATCGAATTCGAGAGCGGCAACCCAATCTCAGTCAACGGCGAGAAATTATGCCCGGCCAAAATCGTCGAGAGACTCAATGCCATCGGCGGAGCACATGGCATCGGGCGTGTCGATCTCGTTGAGAATCGCCTGGTCGGCATGAAATCACATGGCGTCTATGAAACGCCTGCAGGAACCATTTTGCTTTATGCGCATCGCGAACTTGAGTCGCTGGTCATCGACCGCGAGACCATGCACTTCAAGGAAATGGTCGCGGTGAAATACGCCGAGGTAACTTACAACGGTTTGTGGTTTACGCCGTTACGCGAAGCGATGGACGCATTTGTCAATTCAACACAGGGCCCTGTCACCGGCGCGGCGCGATTGAAACTCTATAAAGGCAACATTATTTCTGCCGGCCGCAAGTCGCCGTTCAGTTTATATCGCGAAGACTTCGCCACCTTCGGACAGGAGGATGTTTACGACCAGAGTCACGCCGAAGGATTCATCCGTTTGTTCGGCTTATCCATGAAGGTCCGTGCGCTGAATGGCTTGCCTGTTTCAGGTCTCGACATGCCGAAGCCCGATTATTCGAAATTCAAACGTGATTGATTTCGTAGGTCACGTTTTCCTCTTCGAGAACTTCGCAAACGTGATCTACATAAGGAGCCATCATGACACTTTGGGGAGGCCGCTTTAGCGGCAAGCTCGATCCAGCGGCGTGGGCGTTGAACTCATCGCTTCCATTCGACCAGCGCCTCGCAACGCAGGATGTGCGCGGTTCGATTGCGTGGGCGTACGCCATTTATCAGGCTGGCGTGCTCAACGCGGAAGAGCACGCGCAAATCGTCAATGGATTGAATTTGATCTTGAAAGAGTTTGATGACCGCACGTTTGCCTTCGTCGAATTTGATGAAGATATTCACACTGCTGTCGAACGGCGGCTGGGCGACCTGGTCGGTACAGTGGCGGGCAAACTGCACACCGGTCGAAGCCGCAACGATCAGGTGGCAACCGATTTCAGAATGTGGATGTTGGACTCTTTACCGTTGTTGGATGATGCCATCCAGGGACTTCAATCTGCTCTCCTGAATTTAAGCGAAGCGCATCTGACCACGCTGATGCCGGGCTACACTCACCTTCAGCGTGCCCAACCCGTCAGCCTGGCTCACTGGCTGCTCAGCCACTTCTGGTCCCTGCAGCGTGACCGCGAACGATTAGCCGATTTACGCAAGCGGGTTGCCATCCTGCCGTTGGGATGCGGCGCGCTGGCAGGAACCGCCTTTCCAGTTGACCGCGAATCCCTTGCCCAAACTCTCGGCTTCGACTCCCCTGCCCCAAACAGCATGGATGCCGTCTCTGACCGCGATTTCGCCGCTGAATTTTTATTCTGCGCGGCGATGATCGGCGTGCATTTGAGCAAGTTATCCGAGAATGTTGTTTTGTTCAGCACGGCCGAGTTCGGTTTCTTCGAACTTTCAGATTCATATTCGACCGGTTCAAGCTTGATGCCGCAAAAGAAGAACTCCGATACGTTCGAGCTGGCACGCGGCAAGTCCGGCACGTTGACGATT
>JAJYOH010000598.1 GCA_021796315.1 Chloroflexota bacterium | reverse complement strand
ATGTTTTCAGGCATTGGGTATGATGAAATGAAAGACCTTTTAGCCCCCCGTCGGAGGACGTATGCAGGCAGTTCCAAGCGAATTTCTTGATATTGATCGCAAAGCACGCGCCAACAAACCATTTTTTGATCTTGATCTGCGCCCACCTGAGGTTCGCACCTGCGATTTCGACGACGTAGTTATCAGTTTCGATCCCGAACGCGCCATGACGGAAGCGGCGCGTTGTATTCATTGTCCCGACCCCGCGCCGTGCATGTTAGCCTGCCCCACCAGTAACGATATTCCCTCCGCCATGTGGCTGATCGAGCAGGGAAAATTTGTCGAGGCCGCCAACATTTATCATCAAACCAGTTCCCTGCCTGAGGTGTGTGGACGCGTCTGCCCGCATGAGGCGCTCTGTCAGGGCTCCTGTGTACTCAATAAACATCAACAGCCTGTGTTGACGGGTCAGCTCGAAACTTTTGCCGTTGACTATGAACGCCGCACCGCCGGATATGTAATTCCGCTCGGAACGCCGACCGGGAAATGGGTTGCCGTTATCGGGGCCGGACCAGCCGGTTTGGCCTGCGCCGACCTCCTCGTCCAAAAAGGATACGAAGTTACCATCTTCGAGTCAAAGCCTGCGCCCGGCGGCCTGCTCGTGTACGGCATCCCGAATTTCAAACTTCCAAAAGATGTGTGGACTGAAAAATGGGAAGAATTCGAACGTGCCGGTGTCAAGTTCGTTCCCAATACTTACATTGGCAAAGACAAGACCATCGATGGATTATTTGCCGAAGGTTTCGAGGCGGTCTTCATTGGCGTTGGCTCTGAGATCGACGCAAAAATGGAAGATGCTGCCGGCACCGATTTGCCCGGCGTTTACGAAGCCACTGACTTCTTGATCCGCGGTAACGTGGATAAAAACCTGCTGCCTGAAAACATGAAAGAACCGCTGACGGTTGGCAATCGCGTCGTGGTTATCGGCGGCGGCGACACAGCCTCCGATTGTTTACGCACCGCCCTGCGGCTCGGCTCTGACGAAGTGACCTGCCTCTATCGCCGCACAGAAAAAGAAATGCCGGGCGGCAAGAAAGATCGCAAGATGGCGCGCGAAGAAGGCGCCAAGTATCGCTTTCTGACTCAGCCAGTGAAATTTATTGCCGGTGAAGATGGACGCTTGGCCGCGGTCGAATGTATTGAAATGGTATTGGGCGAACCGGATGCCAAGGGCCGCCGCAGACCCATTCCCGTGGAAGGTTCCAACTTCAGTGTTGCTTGCGATACAGCCATTCTGGCGCTCGGTTATTGGCCAGACCCGGTCATTGGCAAGACCACACCTGAACTTGAAGTCCACGATTATGGCTTGATCACAGTCAAGAACAAAGCTACCGGCGCGACCTCGCGCGCAGGCGTGTTCTCCGGCGGCGATTGCGCCACTGGCCCGGACTTGGTCGTCACAGCCATGGTCGGCGGACGCAAGGCCGCGCTGGCAATTGATGAATACCTAAAAAAACAAAAAATAACCTCCTGAGGGGAGGGTATTACGATAGAGGCGCAACGCTTGCCCTGAGCTTGTCGAAGGGATGTTGTGCCTCTATCGTGATTTAAATCCGTTCTTATCGGGGGCTAAACTATTATGGTTATAATCGTCGCCATGTTAAATCGCCTGGGTATCATTCTTGAACGGTTGATTATTGTTATTATTTGTCTCTTGTTGCTAACATCCAGCGCCCCCCGCCCTGTTGATACGATTGACAGAGTACGCGCCTACACCCGTGATATTGAATTCGATTACGTCGCATGGATGCTCAATGCGACGGGTATAAAAATCGAACAAGGCGCGGCTGGCATCCCCGGTTATCTCGACAACGAGTCGAGCAAAGTGGCCGTCACCACTTATCTGCAAGTCACACAACAGATCATACAAGGCGAAGCCGCGCTTAATCGTGTTTATGCGGACGCGTCCATCAAGGATAAAGAAGCTTCATCCACAGTAATCCGTGCTCAACTCACAGATTTATACAAGCAACAGGCTGAGCTCGCGCCATTCGCCGAAGCGGTGCTGCAGAAACAAGTTGCAACAGTGGCCGCGGATTTCGGCCTGACCACGCTCGGCCAGCCGATCCCAACGATTTTATTTCATTCGTCCCCGGTGCCCAACGCGCTGATCGTCTCGCCGCGCAATCACATCGAGCAGATCGCCAACATCTCCGTCCTGCCCGACCTCAGCATTGAACAACAAGTGGCACTTGAAGACCAGGTGCAAAAAGGCATGGACGTTTCCGCCCTGGTTGTGCCAATCGGCGGCGTGGGCGTATATCCCACCATGATCATGCGCACCACCGATCTCTCATGGCTGGTCGATACCATCGCCCACGAATGGACTCACAACTACCTTGAGCTTCGTCCGCTTGGATTGCTCTACGATCACACGCCCGAACTGCGGACGATGAACGAAACAACCGCCGACATTTCCGGGACCGAAATCGGAGCGGAAGTTATCAGACGTTACTATCCCGAACTTAAAAGCGCTTCTCTTGCGGACTTCAATCTGGTCGCGCTTCCCCAGAACCATCCCAACCCCGGAGATATACCGCGCCCACCCTTTGACTTCCGCGCCGAGATGCACACCACGCGCGTCACTGCCGATGCATTACTGGCTGCAGGCAAAATCACGCAAGCCGAAACATACATGGAACAACGACGACAGCTTTTCGTGAA
>JAJYOH010000127.1 GCA_021796315.1 Chloroflexota bacterium | reverse complement strand
CAGGGCTTAATCAAATCGTAAGAATTTGGAAGTAAAGTGAACCCTGCCCGGCGAGTCTATCCTATGCACTCATCGTTTATAATTTTAGAGAGGAGTTCAAATCATGTTCAATTTTGAGGGTCCCGACCGCCGCAAGGAGGAAGACCGCGTCCGCAGCGAGGGACGTCTGCCGCCTGGCCAATCGTTGACTTTAAAATTCCCCGTCCTGCATTACGGCCCCGTTCCGCATTTCAACCCAGCCACCTGGGATTTCCGTGTGTGGGGTGAAGTGGAGGAAGAAAAACGCTGGACGTGGGATGAGTTCAACAAGTTGCCGCGCGCCTCGATCAAAATGGACATCCATTGCGTGACACGCTGGAGCAAATTCGACACGGTTTGGGAAGGCGTTTCGGTCAAGACGCTGGTGAAGGAAGGTTTCTTCAAGATCAAGCCGAGTGCGACCCATGTGATGCAACATGCGGAGTACGGCTTTACGGTCAATCTTCCCCTCGAAGTTGTCTTGCAGGATAATTTTCTATTGGCGACCCATCTTAACGGCGAGCCGATCACAGCCGATCACGGTTATCCGTTGCGCGGAGTCGTGGGATTCATTCCCGGACGCGAAGAGGAAACGCCATATTTTTGGAAGGGCGCAAAATGGCTGCGCTCGATTGAGTTCATGCCGCGTGACAAACGCGGCTTCTGGGAGCAGGCCGGTTACCACAACCGCGCCGATGTTTGGAAGGAAGAACGTTTCGGTTAAAAAAGTTTGGTCGGGCAAATCCCGACCAAACTTTTTATTTTTTATGATGGACGTTTGCCCAATGTGACCGTAATGTCTTGTTGCTTGTCACCTCGTAGAACTGTGAGCACAACGGTATCACCGGGGCCTTTGTTGGTGATCAAGTAAGCCAACAGATCGTCAAACTGTTTGACCGGATGACCGTCGATGGCAATGATCAGATCGCCGCCAGCGTTCAAACCCTGGATACTGGTCGGCTGGGTACCGGCCTTGATTCCGGCCTGGTCCGCCGGGCCGCCTTTGACAATATCCGTCACATACGCGCCGGTATATTGTTTCAGGCCTAACGCGTTGATCTCATCCAAAGAGAGGGAGCTCGTCGATGAAATTCCGAGATATGGATAATCGATCTTTCCATCGCGGATAAGGATCGGCGCGACGCGCTTAATAATATTGGATGAAACCGCAAAACCAATTCCAGAGTTGACCGGCTCACCCGTGGCCGTGGAGCTATTCGTGCTGATGGCGCGGTTCACGCCAATGACTTCGCCGTTAAGGTTGAATAACGGGCCGCCGGAGTTGCCGGGGTTGATAGCCGCATCGGTCTGGATCAGGTCGCCGGCCGTAAAGGGCTGCCCACCCTGACCACCGCTTCCAGGCGTGGCATGTTCAGAATCAAGCGTGCGGCCCAAAGCTGAGACAATGCCCTCTGTCATCGTGCCATTCAAACCGAAGGGATTTCCAATGGCGATCACGGTCTGCCCGACTTTAACGGTCGATGAATCGCCAAGAGTTAACGGATGAAGCTCTGAGGCCGGAGCATCTACTTTAATGATCGCCAGATCGGAGTCCAGATCGGTGCCGACCACGGTCCCGTAAGTTTTGAAGCCCGACATAAAGTCCACTTCAACTTTATTGTTGGTTGCGCCTGACACAACATGGTAATTGGTCACGATGTGACCATCCGTATCCAAAACAAATCCAGAGCCAAGATCGCCGCCGCTTTGCGTGATAACTTGAATCGTCACAACGCCAGGGCTGACGGTTTGATACAAATTCACCATCGCATCCTGTTGCGAAGCTGCCTGTGCGGAAGTATTCACCGCCGGAGCCGCCGGTTGGTTTGGCACAGGAGTCGGCAACTGAGGTATGGCAATCGGTGCGGTTCCAAGCTGGCAAGCCAGGGCCGCTAGAACAAGCACGGCAAGTACAATTAAAATACGTTTCGTTTTCATTCTTTCTCTTTCTATCTCCTTTGAGAGAGCTTTACGGCCTCACGCAGATTTCTGGCGGGCCGCTTCTTCCAATAATGATTTTTGCTTTGACGACAACTGCTTCGGTATTCGTACCTTTACACGCACGAAAAGATCGCCTTTGGTGTGCGCGCTTTTCAAATGCGGCATTCCTCTTCCAGCCAATCTAAAAACCTGTTCAGGTTGCGTACCTGCCGGAATTTTCAACGTCACCTTGCCGCCCATTGTTTCAACTTCCACTTCGCCACCGAGCATGGCCGTAAACACATCGATCGTGACGGATGTTCGCAGATCATCGCCTTCGCGTTCAAAGCGTGTATCTTCTGCGACTTCAACGATCAGATAAAGATCGAGTCCTTCGGGACCCGCGCCGGGTACCCGCACCTTCGAACCGGTCTTCACTCCAGCCGGTATGCGGACATCCACTCTGCGGCCATTGCTTTGCAGGGAACGCAATGCGCCATCGTGCGCTTCCTGCAAGGAAATCGTCACAGCCTGTTGATAGGCCGGTGCGGAACGAGTCCGCGTGCCGGTTGCAGCCCCGCCCATGCCGCCGCCGAAAATGGATTGGAAGAAATCAGAGAACCCGCCCTGGCCGAACAGATCGTTCAAGTCGCCATACTCCACGCGCGTCCCACCGCGGCCAGCTTGCTGGGTGTTGAACCACTGACTCCAATCGAAGTCGCCGGGCGCGCCGCGTCTTTGCCAGTTCGAATATTCGCTTCCCAACTGATCATAGCGGGCGCGCTTTTGCGGATCGCTCAAGGCCTGATAGGCTTCGTTGATTTCCTTGAACTTTTCCTCGGCCTGTTTATTGCCCTGGTTTCGATCCGGGTGATATTGCATCGCCAGTTTGCGATACGCCTTGCGAATCTCGTCCGTGCTGGCCGAGCGCTCCACGCCCAAAATCTTGTAGTAGTCCTTGTAATCCATATTTTGATTCTATGCCTGTTAACAATGTCAGGCAAGCATCAACCAACGGGTCTAATAGAACTCTAACCTCAGGTATACTTATCCGGCTCTTATTTACTCAATTTCATTTATATCACTTATAAATGAACATCGGATGAACATCGAGGATGAATGGAATCGATTTGTGTTTTTTGCGGATCTGCCGACGGCGTCTCTCCAGACTTTTTTGCGGGTGCGCGTCAAATGGGCCGGACTCTAGCCGAACACGGACTCCGTTTAATTTACGGCGGAGGCAAAACCGGTTTAATGGGGGCCGTTGCCGAAGGCGCGCTCGAAGCGGGCGGTGAAGTCATCGGCGTGATCATCCCATCCATGAATACGCCGGCATTGGCGCATGTGGGTTTGACGCGCATGGACGTCGTTCCCGGTATGCATGAACGCAAAGCCCGCATGCACGAACTGGCTGACGGCTACATCGCCCTGCCCGGCGGCTTCGGCACCTTCGACGAATTGTTCGAGACGATCACCTGGGGGCAGGTCGGCGCGCACCAAAAACCAATCGGGTTGCTGAATATCAAAAATTATTACGCCCCATTGCTGATCGCAATTGACCATGCCGTGAAAGAAGGATTTATTTTTGAGGAGCATCGCGCCGCTTTATATTGCGAAAATGACCCCGACAAATTGCTGGACGCCATGGCAAATCACAAGCATCCACATGAGGCTGTAAAACGTTGGATGAGGGAAGAATAGCTGGTGGCTAATCGCTAATAGCCAATAGCTTTAGAATCTCAATCGTTTCCTGTTTGCCGCCGACTCCATTTTCCCCGCCGGGGCCGACGCAGGATGGACAGCCATCTTTGCATTCACATTCACTGACCAGTTCAAGCGCACGCTTCATCAACTCATCGTGCATCTCAAATAACTTTTGGCTGAAGCCAATACCAGCCGGAACCTGATCGTATAAAAAGACGGATGGCTTGCCAAGAATGCTCCCTGCAGAATCAGTGTGCATTCCAAGGTCGTTCGGGTCGCACATCAAAAATAACGGGGCGAGTTGTCCGAGCACATAAGTCAAACCTGCCAGCCCACTTCTCATGCGGACATTCTGCTCGACGTTGCGATGACAGGACGCGCACAATGTCGTGAGATTGTCGAGTCGATTCGCTTGATCGCGTGCGGAGCGCAAAGTCTCCTGACTTTGCATTGCGACATCTGGAGACGCCGCACTCCGTTTCATAAAATCACGAAATGGAATCTTATGATGCACCTCATGCTCGCGTCCGCCTGCACTCGTCAGAGCGCTTTCAGGCGTGCCGCAGACCTGGCAACAGAATCCGTCCCGGGTTCGGACAGCGAGGCGAATGCGCGCCCAATCGGGGCCGTAATCGTTCGGGTCGTTTGTCCATGCCCCGCTGGCACGCAAAGACCCAATCATTGAATCCGAAAGAGAAAGCCAGTAGCCTGTTGTTTGCAAATCGGTAGGCGGCAGATCGAGCGGTTCTTCGCCAAGATTTTCGCGCGTGAACCAGCGCAGTTTTTTGAGACCAACCACTTGCGTGGTGACTTGAATTTCGCCCCAACCTTTTTCACCGACCTCACCCCCGTCCCCTCTCCTAAAAGGAGAGGGGAGTTGAGATTCAGTTGAGGTACTCAAAATTTGAATCTCAGTTTGACGCTGGGCCTCTGTGTAATAATCCAACGCAACGGCAGTGACCGGCGCAACATGTTTTTCAAGATCGAGACCGTGCACATAATATTGCTGGCCTTCGTGAAGATAAACGGCCTTTGGATGAACCATCCAATATGCGCTAGCGAGATCGATCTCGCCGATGGTTTGCGGTGGAACGTCCGTGGTTTGCAAAATAATATTTTCCGGCGAAGCCGAACGTAATGAAATATTTGCAGCGGGATAAGAGTCCGACATCCAGAAAAATTTTTCCTGTGAAAGATGCGCCTCGTTGTTGGCTGTCAAAAATTCCAAATATTCTTCGACGTTCTTTGAAGGCAGGGAACCGAAGCCCTCGTCTTTTTGAAAAGGCAATTCAAACATGGCGCAGCGCAAATGATTGAGCAGGATCAGCAAATGATCGGGATCGATCAACGCCTGTTCCGGCGATTTGCCAAAGAAGTAATCAGGATGATGAGCAAGGAACTGGTCGAGCGGGCTGGCAGACGCGACCAGCACCGCCAAGGCTGGCGCGTCACCGCGTCCGGCCCGACCCGCCTGCTGGTAGACGCTTGCGATGGAGCCGGGATACCCGACCAGCACTGCCGCACCCAGCCCGCCGATATCGATTCCCAATTCGAGGGCGTTGGTTGCCACGACGATTTTTACCGTGCCATCCCGCAGGCCTTTTTCGATCTCGCGGCGCTGTGAAGGAAGGTAACCGGAGCGATACCCCCTGATGAAAGATGAGAGATGAAAGATTTCACCGCTGTTATTCTTCCTCCTTTCCTCTTTCTTCTCGCCTTGAAGATATGTCAAAATAATTTCAACACTTCTTCGCGAACGAGCGAACACCACAGATTGAATATTGTTAGCCAGCAAGTCTTGTGTGAGGCGCACACTTTCAAGCAGTGAGCTTTTTCGCAGGCCAAGAGCTTCGTCAACAACAGGAGGATTGAAAAACAGAAAATGCCTTTCGCCGCGCGATGAGCCATCGTGGTCGATCAATTCGACCGGAGATTCGATCAATCGTTCAGCAAGTTCCTTTGGGTTGCCAATGGTGGCAGATGTGAGAATGAATTGCGGTCGTGCGCCATAAAACTTTGCCACGCGTGTGAGTCTTCTGATCACATTCGCGACGTGCGCGCCGAAGACACCGCGATACGTGTGCATTTCGTCGATGACAACATAACGCAGGTTTTGGAAGAAGTCCGCCCAATTGGTGTGATGAGGCAAAATCCCAGTGTGAAGCATGTCGGGATTGGACAGGAGGATGCGTGCGTTCTGACGGATGGATGATCGCTGCGATTGCGGTGTGTCGCCGTCGTAAATGGCAGTTGCCAGTGACCAGTGATCAGTGTTCAGTGTCTGACGCAAAACTGATAACTGTTCACTGAGCACTGATAACTGATCCTGCGCGAGCGCCTTTGTTGGAAAAAGAAGAAGTGCGCGGGCATTCTCGTTCGTGATGATGGAGGAAAGAATCGGAAGCTGGTACGCCAAAGTTTTTCCGCTGGCAGTGCCGGTGGCAAGCACGATATTTTTCCCGGCACGGGCGTGAGTCCAGGCTTCGAATTGGTGGCTGTAAAGCTGATCAATTCCACGGCTGGATAAAGCCGCTCGAAGCGCGTCCGGCAGATCGTCCGGGAAGGGATGCGTTTGCGCGGGGCGCGCAGGCGTCGTCCGCCAGATGGAAAAGTTGGGTGCGGTGTCCGGGTCGCTGCGCCAGAGTCGAATTAAAACGTCGAGAGACATGAATGTTTTGTTGGGTGATAGAATCTTTAATGATGAAGTGGATGGAGAAACACAAGCTGGCCGTGTTGATTGCTTTCCATGGATTGTGGGGATTGATCTTGTGGTTTAGTATATCAAAGTATGGTTTGGGGATTTCAACCGATTCAGTGCATCTTCTGTTTGCAGGTTTGAATTTATCCGAAGGCCGCGGCTTGTTTTCTTTCGACGGCAGCTTTGTAGCGCCCTGGCCTCCGCTTTATCCGGCGTTGTTGGGGTTTATCCATATTCTTTCCGGACTGGACGTTTTTATATCCGCAACTATTCTGCAAATTCTTTCGTTTGCGGCGCTCTCGTTTTGCCTTTCCATTCTTTGCCTGAAAATCTTTTCTGATAATTTTTTACTGGCCATTGCGGCGAACGTTTTGTCGGATGTTGGCATTCTCATACTGGCCGCCTTTCGCATCGTCGGCTCAGACTATGTGCATCTGGCGTTCGCCATTATTTTTATTTTGCTGGCTGGCTGTTATATCGAGCATAATAATCCACGAATTTTTCTGGCGATGTTTATCGTTGGAATGCTGGCAGCGCTTCAACGCTACATTGGAATGGCATCCATTGTCACCGGCGCAGTAGTCATTTTCTTTTTCAGCAAAGAGAATTTACGCCAACGCATCATCCCCAGTTTGACGATGGGGTTGGCCGCACTTCCGGCTGGCATCTGGCTGATAGTTACTTCCGGGGTCGTTGGGAGACGTCCGCCAATTGGGTTCGCTGGCAATTTCCAAACATTTTCAAAGGCGGTTCTGGATTGGTTTCTTCAAACCGATACGATCAAATCATCCCTTCAATTTTATATCGCCGGTCTGTGGATTTTTATCGCGGGCTTGAGCCTGCTGGTAATTTACACATCGAGGCGCAAACCGCTTTCGTCCTTTGCAATTCCTGTTCTTTTGTATGGAGCGATTTATTTGCTCGCGTTGTTTGGGTCCGCTTCGGTCACATACTTCAATAAACTGGAGGGACGCTTCCTGCTTCCCTTGTACATTCCTTTCGTGACGCTTCTGGTTTTATCCGCGCAGGCAGTGCTGCAATTTGCAAATGAATTTCAGTCAAAGGTTTTTAGCCGCGCCGCGACGATTGGGATTTTTATGTGCCTCATTTTGATTTCGGGGAGTCTCCTGCGAATCACTCTTCCGCTGGCGATAGAATCTCACAGAACCGGCGCTCCCGGCGAAAACGCATTCAACACAAAAGATTGGCACGAGAACAGTGTAATGAAGTATTGGTTGAAACACCAGCCGGCAGGAAACTATCTCTTGTTCAGCAATTATTCAGATGGGGTTGCATTTTATACGTGGCATAATTGTTACGGTTCCCCTCGCAAATTCTCAGGTCCGTATGGAAAAATGGAATTCCCGGTAACGCAATACACTTCGGAATTGTTCACATCCAGACAGGACGTTTACATCATTTGGATCGAGCCAAACATTTATTCTTATTATTACCCGGTTGAGGATCTGGCCCCCATTGCGAACATCCAACCCATTTTTACAAATAAAGACGGCGGGATTTATAGTTTGAAGCCAATCGCAAAACCATGATTTTTTACGCCAATTTTTTCCCGGCATTCTTGCCGGCTTCTTTTTTCGCGCCCGACAATTGCAAGGCGCGAAACGCCAACGCCCCCACCGCAAGCGGAATCCAAAACGTCACCGCGCGATAGGCCAGCGTGATGACCACGGCCTGACTGAAGTCCACGCGCAGGGAGCGGAGCGCGAGCGCCATGACTCCTTCCACAACGCCGATGCCGGATGGCGTGGGAGACACGATGAGAAATAAATATGCGATTGCGAATCCGCCGATGATCGTACCCGCAGTGAACGGAACATCGAACGACAGGAATGCGGCCAGCAGGATGAGCATCAGCAAACTTTTATTGAGCAGGGAAAGCAGAAATGGCTGGATCAAACTGCGAAACTTTTCAGGCACCGATGCAAGTCCCTCTGCGACTTCGGATGCAAACTTGTGAGCGCGCGCTTCGCTCAGATATTCGCGGCTGATGAAGGGACGAACTGCATGATTGACCAATCGCGCCATTTTAGCGAGGACGTTTCCCAATGCTTCCTCGGAACGATATCCGAGATATAAAAGAAATGCAATGACGCAGGCCATTAAAAAAAGTAAAAGCGCAGCCGCGATCTCACCAGCGCTCAAGTTGCCGCGCCGTGCCAGGATGATCATTGCCAATGCAAGCACACATAGAAAAGCTGCCTCGTCCAGCAAAAAATATAAAGCGCCCGCAACCGTCACTTTCCCTGAAGGTTGTCCTCGATCATGACCATCGTTGATAAAGATCGCCATCCCGCCGAGGCCGGCGCTGGGCGCCACCACGTTGACAAATCCGCCCGCGATTGCAACGAAAGTTAATCGGCGCATGCTTTCCTTCAACCCAAGCACCCGGTAAATGGATTTGAACGTCAACCCAAGGACAGCGAACCAAGCCAGTTGAATCCCAAGCGCAAGTGTCAGATACCAGGGATTGGCATGTTGAAGCGTCGCGATAATATCTTCAAGTTCGGAGAAACTGAGGATTATAAGTACGGCCCCCAAACACAAAAATACAACGACCATGATTTTTTTCATGTCGAAATGATTATAACAAAAAGCCTTTCCGCCAAAGCCGCAGGCGAAAAGGCACATATTTTCTCAATAGTTATTTATTATGCAACTTTGCGCCCCTTGGGCAATTCATTCGAGATGACAAAAGCCGCGTCCAACGCCTGTTGAACGGATCTCGTTTCGATGATTTCGATATCCTTCGGCCAGCCTTCCCCTTTATGGACGGCCTTCGGCACGATGGCAGTTTTGAATCCAAGTTTGGATGCTTCGCGCAGACGAGTCGCCATTTGACCGGGCATTCTCAATTCACCAGCCAAACCAATCTCGCCGATCAACACCGCATCAGCCCGGACCGAAACGTCTTTCCACGACGAGGCAATTGCCGCGGCAACTGCCAGGTCTGCCGCCGGTTCATCGATCTGGATTCCGCCAACCACGTTGACAAAAACATCCTGCTCGGCGAGTTTGAGTCCAACCCGTCGGGTAAGAACAGCCGCGATGAGCAGGAGCCGGTTGAAGTCCACGCCGTTTGGCGTGCGGCGTGCGTTGCCAAATTGCGTGGGAGAAGTCAATCCCTGAATCTCAACAAGTATTGGACGTGTCCCCTCCATCGTCACCGCAATAGCCGAGCCGGGCGCGTTGATCATGCGTTCCGCTAAAAATGCCTCGGACGGATTTGTCACTTCAACCAGTCCGCGCTCGCGCATTTCGAACACGCCGACCTCGGACGTTGCGCCGAAACGATTCTTCACGGAGCGCAGCAAACGATAAGCCTGGAAGCGGTCACCTTCGAGGTAAAGTACAGTGTCAACGATGTGTTCCAGCACGCGCGGACCCGCAATCGCGCCTTCCTTGGTGACATGCCCGATCAAAAAAACAGAGATGCCGCTCGACTTGGCAAGCTCGCGCAACTGCGATGAACACTCGCGCACCTGTGAAACCGAACCGGCAGAAGAATCAAGCTCGGAGAGATAAACCGTTTGAATCGAATCGACGATCAACAGATCGGGCTTGACATCATTGACATGATTGAGGATCACTTCGAGATTGGTTTCGGTAACCAGCAATAAATTCGCTGGCAAATCTTTTTTATTATCCGGGAACATGCGCGTGGCGCGCATTTTTATTTGGCGTTCGGACTCTTCGCCCGAAACATAAAGCACGCGCTGCTTGTTCGCCATCTCCATCGCCATTTGCAGCATCAACGTCGATTTGCCGATGCCAGGATCGCCGCCGACCAACACGATGGAACCCGGCACGATTCCGCCGCCCAGCACGCGCGCAAATTCGCCGATGGGCAAATGCACGCGGTCTTCTGCATCCCCGCTGACATCCCCGATCGAACGTGGTTCTGAACGGCCGGTTAATCCGCGCACCGAAGCCGGGCCCTTGGAAACCGGTTCATCATGAACGATCTCCTCGACCATGCTGTTGAACGTTCCGCACTGCGGGCACTTGCCCATATAAGATGCGGACACTCGTCCACATTGCTGGCAAACATAACGGGTGTGAGTTTTAGCCATCGTGTCCTCGTGAAGATCAGTGTGTCGTCATGAGTATAACAGAATTTATGTTCTGTTTTTGCGTTTTACGTCATTGCGAGACGGCGTATTTCCGTCGACACTTGCGCCGCACTGCGTTCCCAGCGCCTGCGGCTCTGGGCAGGTGTGGTGCAGTGCAGGTGAGCAATCTCCATCTGTGAATCAAATACTCACTTGTGTTGGAGATAAAAAAATATGTACAATAATAAAGTAAGGAGACATTATGTCTGAAGTTGCTGTTGTAACTGATTCCTGCGCCAGCATTCCCGAAGGATTGATAAGCCAATTACATATCCGGACTGTCGCTTATTACATCCATCGCGGCCAGGAAGTTTTACGCGACCTCGTCACGATTCAGCGCGACGAGTTCCTGCGTTGGCTGATGACCGCACGCTGCCTGCCCACCACCGCCAGCCCGGGACCCGGCGATTATTTCCGCGTTTATAAAGACCTTGCGGCAGCCGGGCTGAATAAAATCATCAGTATTCACATGACCGCAAAAGCCAGCGGCGCGTATCAAGCCGCGACGGTCGCGCAGAAAATGATGAAGGAAGAATTGCCCGACGTGCAGATCGAAGTCATCGACACATGCAATGTTTCGCTCTGCCAGGGATGGATGGTCATCGAAGCCGCGCGCTCTGCATTGGCCGGTCTTTCACTGGAACAGATCACGGCCAACGTCAAAAAATTGATTCCCATCTCGCACATGATCCAAACCGCCGACACGCTCAAATATCTTTACATGGGCGGACGCATCGGCAAGGCTCAACAATTAATGGGCAACCTGCTCAACATCAAACCCATCGTCGGCATGGAAGATGGCATCATCGTCCCACTCGGGCGCGCTCACACGCGCGGACAGGCCTATCAACAAATGGCGGACATGGTCGCGGATGCCATCGGAAAAGGCAAAGCCAGAATCGCTTACGTTCACGCGGGCGCGCAACATGAAGTTGAAAAGTTAAAGGAATTGGTCGAGGCAAAAGTGAACGTTACAGAATCACTCTTCGCTGAACTTTCACCCGCGCTCGCCGTTCACACCGGGCCGGGCACAGCGGGCTTGTGTTACCATCCCATCGAAGATTGAAAATGCATTAAGAACTTAGAAGTTAAATGCTTGCTTTTTGCCTGCACTGGGCCGCCCTGGAAGATCACCAGGACAGGCAGGCACACGTGTACAAGGATTTTTTGAACCGCGACCCTGAAAAAACGCAGGGCTTAGCACGCAAAGAAAACCTTTTTAACTTAGCGATCTTAGCGGTCTTCGCGGTGAGCCTCTTTGGTTTCGGCTTGTCCGAGTTAGG
>JAJYOH010000597.1 GCA_021796315.1 Chloroflexota bacterium | reverse complement strand
TGGCGCGTTAAACAGGCGTTGTGACGATGAAGAATACAGCTATCAAGAACAACAGACTCGTTAGCGCACTGGATGCCCAGACCACAAACGATAATATGCGCTGTTTTTCCCAACGGTAAAAATATAGACCCGCTGCCCAGCCTGTCAATGCCGATAAAGTGCTGATAAGCGGTACGATGATCAGTTGCACCGATGGAACGGCGGCCATGTTTCTATCAGGCGAAAAACCGAGCGCCACGCGCGTAAAGGATGGGATCAGTAAACTGACCCACACGAACAATCCAAGATTCAGGAACAGCGTGGCCAGCCAGAAATAACGGGCTAATCCACTATCCCAGGCTTGTGTAACTATGAATGATGGATATACTGATTTTGCCTGCGCGGGAATCAGGCTTCCGAGTTCTGTGGAGCGCGCAAAGGTCTGCGTGAATTCATTTGGCCTTGTAGGGGAAATGGCGTACACGCGTTTCGCGGTTGATACCAGTAAAATGTTCCTGGTATCAGAAGCGATGAACTCAACCACACCCAGATCAGGATGGCGACGCAGTCCGAGCACCGCACCTGGCATGGTCATTGGCGGCAGACCAAGCGGATGCGTGAGGTCCTGCGCGGAGCGGATCCATTCGATGTCAGTCAGCGGGATGTCTTCGTCGCGCAGTCCCCAGCGTATTTCGAGGCTGTCGCGGTCGAGGATGTATTTGGCGCGAGTGAGGGCGTAGGCGCGATATCCGAAGAGCGGGATTGGTGCGAAGGAGATCAATCCAACCAGGAGGTAGACCACGAAGTTAGGGCCAACGTCTGCGCGGGACAGATTGATGAATCCCCATGCGGACAGAGCCAGCAGAATTGCCAGCATGATGCCGTGGAGCAGCAACCCTCTTCGTTTATCGGGTGGAAAGAACCCAGTATTCACGTGTTGTTACCTTGTCCTGAATTACATGTCTTTGATTTGGGAAACCACTTCACTGATGGGCAGCAATTGGTTTTCTGTGGTCTTGCGCGGTTTTAATTCTACCATCCCGGCGCGCAGATTTTTTTCGCCGACTGTTACGCGGACAGAGCATCCGATCAAATCCGCATCGTTAAACTTTACCCCAGCACGCTCGTCCCGGTCATCGAATAGAACCGCGATATTTGCCTTTTGCAAAGTCGCATATAGATCTTCTGCAGCAGCCTGAGTATCAAGTTCTTTGCCGGGCAATTGCATGAGATATATGTCAAAAGGCGCGGCTTCTTTTGGAAAGGTCAAGCCTTTGTCATCGTGGTGAGTTTCGGCCAACGCAGACAGAACCGCGACGAAATTTATTTCGTCGCGCACAGCTAGTAAAGATGCGTTGAGTGCTGAAAATAATTTTCCGCAACTTGGACAGGCGTCTCCTGGTTTTGCCTGTGCGATGTCAGCTGTCAACTCGGCTGTGTAGTCGCGCCCGCAATTGGTGTTCATCAGATGATATCCCGCCTCGTTCGCGCCCGCCGCGAGATTTGTGGATTGCGGGATTAAGTCATCCGCGATGATGAGCGCATTTTTCAATCCAACTGGTGAAGCATATCCCGCCACCGCACCGGACCTGAAGATTTCTTCCGTTGTCGCCGGGCGGACTTCACCAATGAGTTTTGTTAATTTTGCCCGGCTCATTTGCATATCACCGCGTACAACAACGAAGATGAATTTGCCATCCGAAGGCCGCGTGAACATCAGAGCTTTGGCAGTCTTCTCTTTTGAAATACCCAGAAAATTTGCAAGCGACTCAATTGTGTTGCAATCAGGCGTTGGAACTTTTTTAATGGGTAGAAGTTCTTCGGGAGGCAGAACGGTTTTTGCAAATTGCGCCAGTTCGAGCCGTGATGCATATCCGCACAATGGACATTGAATAATTTCTGTTGACCCAGTCGAAATTGGAAAATAGGTTTCACCATCGTTGCCGATAATTGGCAGTGATAAATGCGAGAAGAAAGCCTTGCCTGTTTCATCAGCCAGTTTTCTTAAACGAGACAAAGCCTGCTCACCAAGCGGAGTCGGAGTATTTTCGCGCGTGATGTAGCCTGCCCGCACAAGCAAGGTGAAGCCCTCTGTCCGCGTATTTGAGGGGGCTTCCCGTTGGGTTTGAATTTGGAGGTCTCGATATCGCATCATGCCCTCGATGGTTACTAATCTGATTTTTATAAAACCTGCTTAGCCAAAAACCGTCCACGAATTTACGCCAATCTTAAACCAATTTGCCTTGATTAGCAAAAATTCGCGGAGGAGAAAACACTCCGCGAATGCTGTTCAAAGAATTTCGATTGAGAGTTTAACTTTTTTCCTGGCTTGTTGAAAACGGGAGTTCGATCACAATCGTTAACCCTTCGCCGGATTTGCTTTCAGCCCAGATGCGCCCATTGTGTTTTTCAACAATGGATTTTGCAATGGCGAACCCAAGCCCTGAACCGCCTTTGTCTCTGACGCGTGACGTTTCGGTTCGGTAAAACCGCTCGAAGATGCGATCCAGCTCATCGGCTGCCACACCCGGCCCGCTGTCCCGCACGCTCATTTGGACAACATTGCCAATCAATTGCGCCGATAAAGTAATATGCCCATTTTGAGGCGTATATCGCAAGGCGTTCTCGATGATGTTGCTTAATACTTCCCTCATTCGTTCAGGGTCGATTTCAATCTCAGGCAGGTCGGTCGCGGCTTTTGTTTGTAAGGATATCCTTTTCTGCCGGGCCTGATGG
>JAJYOH010000126.1 GCA_021796315.1 Chloroflexota bacterium | reverse complement strand
TCGGTCTCGCTTAATTTATCAATCATTCATGCCTCCGAATTGACGATGGACGATAGACGGTTGACCGTGGTCTATCGTCTACGGTCTGTTGTCCAAAATAAAACCTCCCGTCCACAAATGGGACGGGAGGAAGATTCCCGTGGTACCACCCAAGTTGACTCACATGAGTCCGCTTTGCGCCGACGATCATCGGCCTCCTGCGTAACGTCAGGATGACGGCTCAGACTACCAACGTGACACGTGCTACTTGACACGCTATTCACCTGAACAGCTCAAGAGGGAACTTCGGTTGGTTCCCGTCGAGCGCAAGTTCCAGCCTTGCTCCTGCGCTTCTCTGGCAGCGTTTACCGACCTACTTTCCTCTGTCATTGCCTTTATATAGGCTCGCCTGTTGGTTCCTATTATCTGCAAAAACAATGGGCTGTCAAGGCTATCGAATCCCGCTGTCGTACGAAACATCCACGCGGGTATATTGACCTCTCACAACACTGACTTGAATATCGTTTGAATGCGGCATCACGTTCGGCGACTCGGGGTGCAAAATATATATGCCCGGCACGAGCGCAACGCGAAAATATCCGTTGGCGTCAGTTTGGAATTGCGTTACCTTTCGTCGATCCGTCGTAAAAACCGTGATGGTTGCCTGATAAGGTTTATCGGGACAGGGATTATTGATTTGCACCACAGGACACATGGGCCCAATCGTAACGTGACCTTCAATACCACTATCGGCCGGAGCGGGAGCCAGAAGTGGTGAACAGCCGCTAACTAGCAGGAAAATCACAAGGAAAATATATTTTGCGCGCATAAGAACCTCCTTTTCCTAGAAAGACCGGCGGAAGTATTGATTTGTTCCCCAAAAAGGGCATGCCACAATCATACCCTTGCGAAGAATTATGGAGTTGGCGAAGGCTCTGGAATCTTGGTTGGATATTGCGTATACGTTGGGATTGGAGTGCGCGTGGGAGTCAGCGTAGGTGTCGGCGTATCCGTGGGCAGGAAGGATGGGTCGCCTTGCCAGGGAAGGAAACGAATAAAAGTTTTGGCATCCTCCGAACCTTTGATCTCGCAGCGTTGCAAAACAAACAAGTTCCTTTTCCATTGATCTGCAGTGAAGCCTGACGCACCCATGGCGGCAATGTAACCGGCAAATTGTACATAATCTATCGCGATGCTACCCACATTTCCAAATGGATAGGCAAAGGTTAAAACGGGAACGCCAAGCAGGGTCTGCAGCTTCTTGCGTGAGTCGACGATCTCGGCGCGCGTCCGAGCCGCATCCCACATGAGAGGGTCTGTGTGAGTTAGGCTGTGACTGCCGACTTCCCAGCCAGCGGCGGCCATTTCCTTGACCTGGTCAATAGTCAGGTAACTGGGCGCGCCAATGTAATTGTAAGGCAGATACAGCACACCGCTAAAGCCGTATTTCTTCATGATGGGAAAGGCATTAGTGTAGTTATCTTCGTTGGCATCATCGAAAGTAATGATGACAGGATGTGGGGGAAGTGCCGCGCCCTTGGTAATGGCCTGTACCAGCATGGATGTCGTTATAGTGGTATATCCCCAATCATGCAGCAATTTAAGTTGCGCATCAAATCTATCTGGTGGAACACAAAGATCATCCGGTTTAAGAACGCAGGCATTCCCAATTGGTACAGCCGTGATGTGGTGATACATCAAGATCGGGACCTGGACATGATCGGGACCCTGGGCGATCCAGGTGGCAGTCGGCAGGGGAGTCGCGGTAAAGGTCGGGGTGATGGTCAAGGTCGGGGTAACGGTAGCCGTTTCCGCCGGAGGAGGAAGAAGCGTGGCTGTTTCAGTGGCAGTCGGCGCGGGCGCGGCAAAAACATTTGCGCCGCATCCAGCCAACAGGGCAGATGTCAGCAAAAGAAAAACAAAGATGCGTAATTTCATGGGCTGGATTTTACATCAATCCGATGAGAGCATTCTAATGATTGAGTTCCCAAATAATTCGCAAGCCGTCGAGCGTGAGCCAGGGCGCGAGCACGTCGATGACTTTGGTCTCCTGCGCGATGGATTCGGCCAAGCCGCCGGTAGCGACGACTTTCATATCGCTGCCCAACTCGGACTTGAAGCGGGCTACCATTCCCTCGACCATGCTCACATACCCGAAGAGCAGTCCCGATTGCATGGCATGGACAGTGTTGCGGCCAATAACGGATGGCGGGCGTTGCAGATCAATGCGTTGAAGTTTCGCGGCGTGTGTGAAGAGCGCGTCGGCGGCGAGATTGATCCCGGCTGTGATGGCGCCACCGAGATACTCGCCATCTTTGGTGAGCGCGTTGAAAGTAGTAGCCGTGCCAAAATCCACGATGCAGGCCGGTCCGCCGTAAAGTCTGAGCGTAGCGACCGCGTCGCAGACGCGATCCGCGCCGACGGCTTTCGGGTCCTCGTAGCGAATGCGAATTCCGGTTTTGATGCCGGTATCAACAACCAGCGGTTCCTGCTTGAGATATTCGCGGCAGGCCTGCACGACGCGCTGGGTCAATGGTGGAACGACGGATGCAAGACTGATGCCCGTTAGATCCTTGATGGATTTTCCGGCGTTTTGAAGCAGGCCAAGCAATTGCAAGCCGTATTCATCGGGCATGCGGTTGTGATCTGTGGCAAGCCGCCAGTGCGGATTCAGTTTATCGCCCTCGTACAAGCCGAGGGTCACGTTGGTATTGCCGACGTCAATGGCGAGCAACATAATGACTCCGTTTTATTTTTTGGAGTCCGACGTCTCCTGACTGACGTCGGTATTAACTGGAACCGAAGTCTGGAGACTTCGGACTCCCTTCAAAAATATTCTCCGGTGTTTGGCTGGCGCAAAGGATCAGGAATGCGATCACCGGAAATATCTGCAGGACGATCCGTTCAATCGAATAGGAAAGATGCCAGGTCAGATCGTAAGGCGTGATCAAATATACTCCGTAATCGCCAAGCAGTTGGACTGCGAGCATGGTAATACCCGCAATGTAGGCGGGACGCAGTTCCTTATCGACCGGCAAACGAAACAGCAGAAAGTAGACCAACAGGACAGGCATGATGCCAAACAAATTTGTCCAGCCGCCGAAATAAAAAAGTTCGCGGCCGAGGTATTGAAGGATTTCCAAATGTCGGGGTATTCCCAAAATTTGCTGGATCGAACGCGCAGCACCGTTGCTCAACACGTCACTGGGCGGGGCAAGAAAAAGTTTGAAGAAGATCACGATTGCAAACGGGAAGACAAGGCCCAGGATGTACCAGAAAAGAACGCGCCATGGTTTTTCTCGGAAAGATGCCATCATCAACCCGATACCTGCCGCGATCACGAACAGACTGCCTTCGTTTTTGGTCCAGGCTGCCAAGCCTGCTGTGAGACCAGCCAGGGCGATCAACGCAGACTTCTTATAAACGAAGTAGAAGTAGATCAGGATGGCGGTTGACAGAATAAAAAAGGCCAGCGGCAGGTCTGCCATTTCGCGCGCGCCTTCATTGACCAGCGTCGGTGCGCCCCACAAAACGATCAAGCCCAACGCGGCCTGGCCGAGGGATTTGATGGATGCCAATGCGCTGACTAGAATCCCAAGCGCAGCCAGGGCGAACAGCGCACTCTGGAGCATTTGCACATACGCTGATTCGGCGCCGAGTGCATCCCAGCCGGAAGCGACATTCAGGCCGAGTAGCAATGGATAGTCGGCGTGGAAGATCGGATCCATTTGGCGGGAAAAAGAGTCGAGCCAATGCGGCTGATCGCGGTAAATAAAACGCGCCGAGCGGTTGAACATCATCCAGGCATCCCAATCGCCCTGCTGTCGGCGCAAGAGATAGCTGGCTGTGCCGAGCAAGGACACGATGAAGACGGCGGCAGCAATCCAGGCCAGAATGATCTGTGTGTGAGTCAGGCTGAAGCGCGGCAGAGAAAATTTTCCCCGTTTGTTTTCTTTCCAAACAGTGAACGCGAGAAGGATCAAGAAGATTGCCAGTTGGATGAATACAAACCAATGCTGACCTGCGAAAGCGAACAAGTAAAGAAAATAGAGCAGTGACGAGAGTCCCAACCCGACGCCGATGCCTAGAAAAAACTTGAAGAACAAAATTTTTATATCGCGTTCAGGCCATAACAAATGGATGAACATCCCGCCGCTTAGAACCGGCAGAAGAAATATTCCAATCGTAGTTAGCAGGGTCATTTCCTCGCCTGCTTTTCACGCGTCAACGTCCTGCGCTCCTCCAGGGTTGCGAGCGTTCTTCGCAAAGCAATCTCCGCTGATGCCGCGCGAGGGGATTGCTCACCTGCACTGCGCCAAACGCAGTGCGGCGCAAGTGTCAACGGAAGAACACCGTCTCGCAATGACATGAAATTGTGCAGCATCACTGACTCACTCGATGAAACAGATAGATATTTCCCTTGAATGGAAATACCTCAAACTGACCATGATTTGACTGGCTCCATAGTTTATAGGCGTCCGGTTTCAAGTTGCCGATGTTCCACTCCTGGCCTGTGCCTTTGACGATAATGATGGGCGACATCACATATTGCGTCAGGACATATTCGCCCTGATCGTTATTGGAATCGTAACTCGCACCCGGAACACTGGACGCCGAAATATATCCGACCACGCCGCGTTTGAACGGCAGTTTTCCCTTGAGCGGTTCGAAACGTTTTTCCCAGTCCAGAACCGGATCGTCGTGGATGCTTCCCAAATCCTTGCTGGCGATTAAATTCTGAATGCTGGCATAGAGACTGGCGACGATGATCAGTCCCAGCAAAACTCTTTGCAGCCATTTGATCTTCATAAAGTAGACTCTGATCACTTTATCTTTTCGATGATCTCGGCGATCAGGTCGAAGCGGCTGAACTGCGGCATGATGTACACGCCCTGCGCCCACGGTTTGATCTGTTCAATTAATTCTACCGCGATGCGCACGCCCTCTTCAGCGGCGCGATCTCCGGCTTTTTCCATGCGTTGGGTGATTTCATCGGGAATTGAAATGCCGGGCACTTCGTGGTTCAGGAAGTGGGCATGTTTCAGGCTGACAAGTGGCAGAATGCCGACCAGCACAGGACGATTCAACGGGCCATTCTTCAACTCGTTTTTTGCCAAAAATCCTTCGCCATCTTTTGATTGATAGACCGGCTGAGTAATGAAAAAATCCGCCCCGGCCTTGACCTTGCGCTGGAGATTCTTCATTTCATTATTCGCATCGGGCGGACAAAGATTCAGCGCCGCGCCGACGAAGAAATTGGTCGGCTGGCCGATGCTTGTCCCGGAATGATCCACGCCTTCGTTGAAGCCCTGTTTGATGAGTTTGATCAAACCCGAAGGGACGAGATCGTAGTTGTCCATTGCTTCGGGATAGTCGCCGATGGCGGTCGGGTCGCCCATGATGACGAACACATTGCGGATGCCGAGCGCGTGAGCCGCCAGCAGATCACCCTGCACCCGCAACAGATTCCGGCCTCGGGTCGGGAAGTGAAGCGTGGACTCAATGTTCACGCGGCGCTGGACAACGTCGCACACCGCCCAGGCCGACATCCGCATACGCGCCATCGGAGAGTCGGCCACGTTGATTACGTCCGCGCCTGCTTCGGCCAGGAGCGACGCGCCCGCCAGCAATTTGTGAGTCGAGAGGCCGCGCGGCGGATCCATCTCGACCGAGATGGCGAACTGGCCCAACGCAAGTTTTTGCGCGAACCGCGTGGGCTGCTCCTGCGCAGTCTCGACGATTTCATCAGCAGGCAGCATCGTAACGTGAGATGGGTTGATCTCCGGCGCAGTATCGAGCGCTTTGCGCATGGCTGCAATATGCTGGGGCGTGGTGCCGCAGCATCCGCCGACGATGCACGCACCGGCTGCGCGGAATGAAAGCGCGTAATCGCCGAAGTAATCGGGGTCGGCCGGATACATGATGCGCCCGCCGACTTGTTCGGGCCAACCCGCGTTGGGCTTGACCCAGAATTTTCCATTGGGCACTGCCTGGCGCATTTGTTTGAGAATGCGGAGCAATTGCGCCGGGCCGCCGGAACAATTCACGCCGATCACATCCGCGCCAGCTTCATCGAGCGTGCGCGCAACTTTCAGCGGGTCATCGCCAAGCAACGTGCGGTCATCGCGCGTAAAAGTGACGGAAGCGATCACCGGCAACGTGCAAATTTGTTTTTCGGCCTTGATGGCTTCCTGAATTTCATAAAGATCGCTCATCGTTTCGATCACGATCAAGTCCGCGCCTGCCTCGCACAACGCGTTGATCTGTTCGACGAAGGCGGCGCGCGCCTGTTCGGGTTGGACGCGTCCGAACGGCGCGATGCGCACGCCCAGCGGGCCGATATCGCCAGCCACCAAAACATCCTTGAATGAGGCAGCCACTGTGCGTCTGGCCAATTCGACACCCGCCTTGTTGATCTCGACAATATTTTTATCGAGGCCATGTTTGCCAAGCTTGAACCGATTGGCGCCGAAAGTATTGGTCAGGATCAATTGCGCGCCCGCTTCGATATATTCGCGATGGAGGTCGGCAACTGCGGCGGGATTGGTCAGATTGAGTTCGTCGAAGCATTTATCAAAACTCACGCCGCGGCCATGCAGCATGGTTCCCATGGCGCCGTCGGCGAGAATGGTTTCAGTCGAAAGTCTTTCTAAAAGATTCATTGATACTCCGGGTTGATTGATGCGAGGAGATTGCTTCGCTACGCTCGCAATGACACAACATTAAGGTTGTTTGATAACAGTCAACAGGGCATTGTCTCGTTCAATCGTGTGAATCACTTTTGCATCAGGATAGGAAATCAGGTCCAAATTATAGCGGGTCAGCGCCACGACATAATCATAATGACCGGCGCGCTTTGCCTCGTAGGTCGAATAAAGTTTCAAATCGGGCCGCAGGTATAAACCCAGCAAATGCGCCGGGCCTTCGACCCAAACGGCCGCATTCGCAGGCGCATTTTTATTGAGCCAATCCGCGGCCTCGCGGTACGATGTGCCCCAATAATCCATCTCGAATTTTCTGAACGCCCCCGCCTCACCGCCGATGAAACGGTTGTAATAAATATATTCGTATGGATGAAGTCTCACGCCGTCAATGACGCCGGGCAAAATACAAAGAACGATCAATGCAATTTGCAGCGCAGGCTTTTTGATTTTTTCAAACACAGCGCCCGCCATCCAAAAAACCGGGGGCAGGATGAAAAATATCTGACGGAAATTATCATACAATGGCGGACGCGTGACGACGAATCCGACCAGCGGCAGGATAAACCAGACGAGAGTCAACGCCAGCAAAGCGCGCGATGCCATCCGCTTCTTCACGGACCCATAAACGGTCACCGCCAAACCAGCAATGAACAAAAACCAGACCGGTTCCGTTAACTGAATCCCCAGCAGGACAGGTAAATAGGAAGCAGGCAAGCCCGTGGATGGATAGTCTACGCCATTAAAGAGCACTTGTCCCTTCCACGGATACTCTGACATCACGCGCACGCTTTCAATGAAATGTCCAATTGGGTTTAGCCAGAGATAAGGCCAGGTCAAATATGCGGCAAAGAGCGCGATGACAGCATAAATGATCAAAGCCGGGATTGCTTTTTTGCCATGTTTGCGGAGAGCATAATAAGCAACGAATAACGCGGCGAATGGTCCCAGCACGCGGGTGGAGGTGGCGATACCGAGGAGGATCGCAGCGGGAGCAATGGAAAGCAGAAAGTGGAAAGTGGATGGGGTTTTGCGCCAGAACCAGGCGATGATGAAAGAAGAAAGAAGAAAGAAGACCGAACGCGCCCAGAGGAAGTAGACAAAATATTTCTGGATATAAATTTCAGGTTTGACTTTGTGAATGTCAGAAGCAACCGCTGAAATAATATTTGTCTGACCCGAGGCCGCCGCGCGGACGAGGCTGTCAATCCAAGTATGGATGAATGGGGCGGCCATGAAGAGTCCGAAAACAGAGGCCAGCCAGAGGGCGGTCAAAACGAGCAGAGTCCACTTGCGGCGCGGAGAAAGATCGTTCAGCGAAATCGGTTCGAGCGTATCGAAAAGTCTCAATCCGAATAATAAAGTAAGAAGAAATAAGGAAAGAAATGGAATATCCTTCGGACTGATGAAGGCATGCCCCCACAAGAGAGGTTGCGTCGCAAAAAGCAGGGTCGCGCCGATAGACGGAATTTCACTCAGCCAGTGTTTGGCGAGACAATAAAAGGCCCAAATGCCGATCAAGTAGGTGATGAAATAAAGCAGGTGGCGCGTGTCAGAAGTGGTAAAGGGTAGGATATGTGTGAGCAGGCGCGCGCCGAGATCAACCCCGATGACAAACGCCGGACCATAATTATCGTAGGTGTTACCCGTGAGCGGAATGTCACCGGTGGTTGGCCATGTGGAATAAGATTTGATGGCGTTATCGGCGTATTTGAAGAATTGCAGTTCATCCCATGATTCACCGTATTGACGCAGGAAGATAATACCGATAATTAATGCGGCAACCATCAGGATAAGTATGTGAATTTGCCGGAATGCTTGCTGTTTTTTTAACACACCAACATCCTTACTCGCAGCTTTGAGCAGAGTCCACTTTTTTTATATAAGAAAGAATACCGCCATCTCTTTCAACCACAAAAATAATTTTAGAGCTATCACAATGATGTAGGTCCCGATTGCCGTATGTTGAAGAAAGCAAATAGTAGAATTGGTATTCAGGTTTAACTGTTTTGATCGTGTAAACAATTGAAAAGCCGGGTCTGGCATACTGTTTGGCGGCCTGCTTATTGCCGATAATCATTATCGTTGAGCCCTGCGCTGCATTCTCATTAAGATATTCCATAGATTCCTTAACAGATGTGTTCCAGTAATCCAGTTCCAATTTACGATATGCGCCCCTGACACCGCTGATCAGGCTGTTGTAATATATGTACTCATACGGATGAAGTTGAGTGCAAGCGTAAATGCCTGGCAGGACCATAGCAATCAATAAGACTGTCGTCAATATTGGAAGTTTTACAGTGGTCATCAACTGGTCGATGCCTATACCAGCCAGCATGAAAAGCGGGGGCCAAAGAAATAACAGCTGACGGGCATTATCGTATAAAGCGCTGCGCGACAGCACGATCCAAACAGCTGGGGCCAGGAACCATCCCGCAAACAACAGCAGCAGTTCCCTGTTTTTGCCCTTGATGAAAAGCCATAAGGAAACTGCGAAACCAATCGCAATAAGTATCATCGCAGGTTCAGTCAATTGCAAACCAAGCAACGTGGGGAAATATGCCCGTGGCAAGTGATTCGCCGAATACAACTTCCCCATAAATAAAACCTGGCCGTCATATGGAAAACTGGACATGACTTTTAGACTCTCAAAAAAGTTGGCTATAGGCGCTTTCCATAAATACGGCCAAGTCAAATATGTGGTGATCCCTGCAATCAGAAAATAATACGGAATGGTGGTTATTATTTTTCGAGGAACTTTTAATATGGCATACAAAAAAACAAAAAGCCCAGCCAATGGCCCGATCACCCGCATGGAAATCGTCAACCCCAAGATAATCCCGGCTGGAATGAGCCATTTCCATTTGGAACCCGGAGAGGCATCCATCATCTGAAAGCCTAAATATACACTGGTCAGAAAAAACACCATAAAGGGAGCGTCTTTGGGATTAATAAAAGAATGTCCCCAAATCAGCGGCTGGGTTGCAAACAAGAGAGCAGTTCCAAATGCCGCCCACCTGCTCATCCAGCGTTTCGATAACAAATACAAAACCAGGACACCTGCCAGAAATGTGCAAAAATAAACAAAATGTCTGGCTGTGATGATTGACGAGGAAGGTTCCAACTGATTGATCAGCCTGGAAGAAATGTCGGCCAGCACGAAGTAAGCCGGTCCATAATAATCAAGGTCTCTGACAAATGGCTGTAATTCCTGTGGATGCAATATATATTGATACGCTTGAATGGAATAGTGAGCGTAATCAAAGATTAGGGATTCGTCCCAGCTTTCGCCGTAATCCTTGGCAGTGAAAACTCCTATGACCAGACACAAGAGGAGCAGTATGATGATAGACGTATTTTCATAGGCAAGAATTTTTTTATACATCGAGATCTTCATTCCTATCAGTTTCTCATCAACTGTTCCAGGGTCCACCTCATAGCGCAGGCGCGTGCACCGGATCGTCTGCTCGCTGACATACAACATCTGACTGATGTCGGCATCCGTCCATCTTATCTCGGCCCTACAACTTAGGCAAGTTCAGGTACGGGTATGTTTCATTTTATTGAGATTGTGGTATCGCTTCTCAACGACTCCACCGCCGCAAACGTGGACTTTGTCACGCCGATCAACTGCTCGTAGGGGATCGGCGGCTGTCCACCCTCGCGGATGGCCCGGGCCAAGGCGATCATTTCATTCTTCCAGCCTTTATCTTGCGCCGCGAGTTTGACTTCCTTCTTATTTCCATCTTTGATTGTAGTTAGCACACGATAATCATCCAACACCGCGATTTGTCCCCCGCAAAACACCTCGATGCGTTCTTTGGGGAAGGATTTGTCGCCGTTGGCGAGATAATCCACCACACCGATTGAATCATCGGGGAAAGTGAAAGTCATGCTGACGTTGTCTTCGCGGTATCTGCCATTGTCTGGCAAAGCATGCGCTGTGACACTAACCGGAGCCGTGCCAACCAGAAAAGTAATGAAGTCAATAAAGTGACACCCCTCGCCGATGATCCGTCCGCCGCCGATGGTTGGGTCTTGAGTCCAGTGATTGAGCGGAATGTAACCGGCATTGATTCGGTAATGCGCGTGAAGAGGCTCTGTTCGATGAAAGAGGAAAGATGAAAGAGATTGGGCGAGAGGGGAGAAACGACGATTGAAGCCGGTGGTGAGTAATGCGTGATTCGTAATTCGTAATTGCTTTTCGATTTTGGTAAGTTGCTCAGGCGTGATGGCTAACGGCTTTTCAACGAAAACATTCTTGCCAGCCTTCAAGGCTTTGACGATCAAATCCGCGTGCGAATCGTGGCGGGTCAGAATGGCAACCGTGTTGATGTTTGGATCGTCGATGATTTCATCATCGGATGAAGCTGCATATTGGAAACCAAATTTTTTTCCGGAATGTTGCGCATGCAGTCCGCCCGAGGAGGTTATGCCGACCAGTTCAATATCCTTGTTGTTTTTGATAACAGGCAGAAGCGTGGCATTTGCGTAAAGTCCAGCGCCCAACACACCCAGTTTACAGGTTGCAGGTTTAAAGGTTTTAACGTTGAACCTGACAACCTTCGAGCCCTTCGACAGGCTCAGGGCAGGCTTTTCCAATTTTTCAACGGCTTCTGGATAAGTAAGCAGAACTCCCAAAAACGGCTCTTTCCTTTTGCCAGTGATTACCTCATACGCCATCGCCGCTTTTTCAATCGGGAAACGATGCGAGATCAACGGAGCGACTTTCAACTTCCCGTTCGACATCAGTTCCACGACCGATTCAAGATTGCGGCCTTCCGTCCAGCGCACGTAGCCGATCGGATAATCATGGCCGCCATCTTCATAAGATGGATCGTAACGACCCGGCCCATACGAACGCGAGTTGATGAACGATAATTCTTTTTCGTAGTAGATCTTGCGGGGAATACTTAATCCCACCGCACCGGTCGCCACAATGCGCGCCCGATCACGCGCGATGACCGCCGCCAGTTCCACCGGGTCGTTGGAAGATGTGTCAGCACAGATCAGAACCACATCGAAGCCGCGATTGGCGGTAAAACTCCGGGAGGCTGATTCGGCATTTTTGCGCGCCACCGCATCAAGTCCAAGAGATGAAGCGAGTTTGACGCGCCGTGGGTTGACGTCAACGCCAAGTACATTGCATCCCG
>JAJYOH010000125.1 GCA_021796315.1 Chloroflexota bacterium | reverse complement strand
GGCATCAGGACCTCCGGGTGAAATCGTTTGTCGCAAAACAACTTTACCTGATTTCTTTTGCCGATCAATACTCTTTTACTAAACTGTCAGGTCGCTAGAAAAAAACGAGAGTGAATATTCTTCGCTCTCGTTTTTTTAATCCTGATAGACGCTGAGAGTCACGGCTGGTAAAATTACGCCATGAGAAAAGTAGCCATACTTGGAATCGGTCAAACAAAAATCGATGAGCATTGGGACAAATCCCTGCGTGAGATCGGGGGCGAGGCCGCTTTCGCCGCCATGCAGGACGCCGGTACAGACAAGGTCGATGCGCTCTTCGTCGGCAACATGCTTTCGCCATTAATTGATAATCAGAATCAACTGGGGACATTCCTGGCAGACTGGATCGGACTGTGGAACAGGGAAGCCGTCAAAATAGAAGCCGCCTGCGCCTCGGGCGCTGCGGCGCTTCGCTCCGGACTGATGGCGGTCGCGTCGGGTGACATCGACTCTGCGCTGGTGGTTGGCGTCGAAAAGATGACCGACAAGGCCGGCCACGACATCACCGCCGCGCTGGCAACCGCCGCCGATGCCGATTATGAAGTCGATCAGGGCGTGTCATTTGTCGGGCTGAACGCGCTGGTGATGCGCCGCTACATGCACGAATTCGGCTGGAAGCACGCCGACTTTGCGCCTTTCTCGATCAACTCCCATGCCAATGCCATGCACAATTCATTTGCGCGTTTGCATGAAAAGATCACGCTGGAAAAATTCGAGAAATCTTCGATGGTGGCAACGCCCATTAACCTGCTGGACGCCTCCCCCGTTGGCGATGGCGCGGCCGCAGTCATTATTGTCCCGGCTGAAAAGGTCGCGTCGATGACCGGCCGCCCGCGTGTGGTGATTGCCGCTTCCGCATCTTCGACGGATACCATTGCGGTGCATTCGCGCAAAGACCCGCTATTTTTGTCCGCTGCGTATGAATCTGCGAAACGATGTTATGAAATGGCGGGCGTTACATCGAAAGATATCGATGTCTTTGAATTGCACGATGCCTTTTCGATCATGTCCGCGCTGTCACTCGAGGCTTGCGGATTTGCCGAACGCGGCCAGGGGCCAAGACTCGGCCTCGATAACGCCATCACGGTCAAGGGTCCGGTGCCGATCTGCACACGCGGCGGCCTGAAGGCACGCGGACATCCCGTCGGCGCGACAGGCATGTATCAAGTTGTGGAAGTTGTCCAGCAGTTGCGCGGCGAGTGCGGTGAAACACAAGTAGACGGCGCAAAGATCGGCATGGCGCAAAACATCGGTGGAAGCGGCGCCAGCATTGTCACGCATATTCTAAAGGCGGAATAAACGCGGCGTAAAAGTATTGATTCTTGGGCATTCTTGCTCTATACTAATCGTGGATCAGTAGAGGTAGAAAGGATTTGCCATGAAGGAAATGACCATGCCTGAACGAAGAAAAGTAAGCCGACGGAATTTTTCCTACTACATGCGGATGATGGACGATAAGACCGGCGTCCTGGTCGGCCACTTAACTGATATCAGCACCGGGGGCTTCAAGATCGACAGCCAGAAACCGATCCAGGCCAATCTGGAGTTCAATTTCCGCATCGAACTGCCGAGCGAGGTCGCCAATAAAACTTTCATGGTGTTCAGCGCCCGCAGCCGCTGGTGCGCGCGCGATAACATTGACCCGACTTCCTATAATGTCGGTTTCCAGATCATTAATATTACGCCGGGCGATTTCGAGATATTCGCCCGCATGTTCGAGAAATACGGCACACAAGGCAGCAATAGATCCAGTTCGGATTATTTGTGGAAGTAAGGCGAACATAGATTACATTGTAAAAATATAAAAGGACTTCCCTGAATTGACGGGAAGTCCTTTTATATATCTGTGCGATTCGTGTAAAATTATGGACATGCGAAATTTCCTGCGCTGGCTCATCCGCTCCATTATGAATCTAATCGCCAAGGTCGAGGTCCACGGTTACGAAAACCTGCCTCAATCGGGCGCATTCGTCATTGCGACGAATCATCTCGGCATTCTTGATTCAGCCCTGTTATTTTACGCGCTCGACCGCTGGGATGTCTTCATTCCGGTCGCTGAAAAATGGGAGAAGAATCCCTTATTCCATTTCCTGGGCAAATATTTCAACCTGATCTTCATCGACCGCTTCAACCCGGACCTGAAAGCTTTGCGAAAGATCATCAAGCTGATGGAGGACGGCAACATTCTCGTCATCGCGCCGGAAGGGACGCGCAGCCGCTCGGCCAGCATGGCGGAGGGCAAGCCGGGAGTCAGCTATCTCGCCGCGAAATTGAATCGTCCGGTGGTGCCGGTGGGACTGGCTGGCACGGAAGATAAAGTCATCGTTGACAATCTCAAACACCTGCGCCGCTCGCATATTTTTGTCGCGGCGGGTGAACCATTTTCGCTGCCGCCGCTTCCGGTCAAGGAAAGAGACGCGGCTCTCAAACAATTCACAGACGAGATCATGTGCCACATCGCGGCGCTCGTCCCTGAAAAATATCGCGGCGTGTATTCGTCCCATCCAAGATTGAAACAACTTCTGGTCCGGGAAAGCTGAAACTTGTCTGCTTCGATTCGCTTTGTGGCGCGCAGACTTCTCCCGTTAATTGCGGACATCGAAGTTCGCGGATCGTTGAAATTACCGCAGGGAGGTTTCATCCTTGCGGCAAATCATTTGGGGCGGCTGGATTCATTGATGGTCTATCATGTGCTCAACAACAACGATGTCATTCATCCCCTGACCGACAAATACAAATCGCATCCGTTCTTTCGCATCGTGGCCTGGTGGCTGAAAGTGATCTGGCTGCGCCGCGGCGAAGCGGACATGAAAGCCATGCGCGAATTCATATCGCGGCTGAGAAATGGCGCGGTGATGGTCATCACGCCGGAGGGCACACGCTCCAAAACAGCGACCCTGCTCAAAGGCGAATCGGGCGCAATTTATATTGCAAGCTCGGCGGGCGTACCCATCGTCCCCGTGGCTGTAATTGGCACGGAAGACGCCGTGGTCAAAGCGCGCTTGAGAAAATTCCAGCGGCTGAAAATAAGCATCACCGCCGGGGATGCCTACCTGCCGCCAAACCTGAAAACCGTCAAAGGCGCGCAACGTGATGAATTATTACAAACCGCAACGGACGATTTGATGTGCCGCATCGCCTCCATGCTGCCGGAAAGTTATCGCGGGGTGTATGCGGAGCATCCGAGGTTGAAGGAATTGTTGGCTCAAACCAAAGAGTGATATATTAATATAGATTAATCGTTGGCCGTCTATAAGCTGTTAGACCGTCAAATGGCGGGTAAACACCTAGTTCGGCGGCACTTCCAATGACGTGAGCAAAAGGAAGAATGAATGAGCAAAGCATCTTCGTTGCATCAAAACGATAATACAAGAGAAGCATGGTGGCAGATTCATCGAACGGGTGAATACGTTTCCCTGCTTGAAGCCGATAACTCTGATAAACTCGATTTCTTGAAAGCCATTTATGATGGTTTGTATAGTGAGTTGAGAGACATCCACTCAAGACAACAACAAGTAGTCGCTTGGGGATTTACCATCTTAACTGGTGGTGGCTTTCTTACATTGCTTCTCTCAAACTCTTTGAAAATTGAAGGGGCTACCCTCTTTTCTATCGCCTTAGCACTTTTAACCTTCACGCTGACAAAAACCATAGATTTCTTATCTGAAGACCGAATGTCTATTGCTCGGCAATTGGACCGCATCCACCAAATTATGGGAGCGTTCGCAAAAGATACGTATGTAAAAGGCACTACATTGCTTGACCCAATTTGGTATGGTTGGGGGTTCGATAAAAATAACGATGTAAATTGGCGGCTCAGTAGGATTTATCGAGTAGTTTTATGGTTCATCTTCTTTACAGATGTACTTATACTTATGAATAAGGCTGGCGTAATTGCAATTTTCTGAAACAAGGTGATATGGATGTTTTCTATAACACCAGTGTATTCATCATTTCCAAAAGCCGCCGAACAAAGCGTGCAGCGGACGGGTAGGATTCTGCGGCATTTTCGGGCTTTTTCCACACCCGAACAGAATCCTGCTCTCGGAGTTTTATCTACACCCGCCCACCCGCCCGCTACGTACACCGTTAGCCGTCACCTTCCACAACGGCGTTAAGCAGATAGAGTAAAATAAAGGTGGAGAGATCAATAATGAAAATTCCGCACCCGATTCCCTATCAAGGCAGTAAGCGTAATTTGGCAAAATACATCTTGCCATTTTTCCCGCTTGAAATCAAAACTCTTTTTGAGCCGTTTTCAGGTTCAGCGGCAATTTCAATTGCGGCGGCGGTTCATGGCAAAGCAACTCATTTTCATCTAAACGATGTGAATCAACCTTTAATTGCACTTTGGAAGGAGATTATCAATAATCCAAAAGAAATTTCCGCTCAATATGAAAATTTATGGACAGAACAACAAGGAAATGAGCGGAAATACTACGATGTTGTGCGTGACAATTTCAATAAAACAAAACGTCCCGATTATCTAATTTACTTACTTGCCCGTTGTGTAAAGGCATCGGTAAGATACAATGCAAACGGTGATTTCAATCAAAGCCCCGACAACCGCAGATTAGGACGCAATCCGCAACAAATGAAAGATGATATTTCGGCAGTTTCTAATCTTTTACGAAATAAAACAACTTTGACCAGCGCAGATTACAAGGAAGTTTTGAAAAAGGCTACTTCAAAAGATTTAGTCTACATGGATCCGCCTTATCAGGGCGTTTGCGCCACAGGCGACCCGCGTTATTTTAGCGGAATTGATTTTGATGAGTTCATGCAAGAATTGAAAAAGTTGAACAGCAGGAATGTTCCTTTTATTCTTAGTTACGATGGGCGTACAGGCAAAAAATCTTATGGGCAAAACTTGCCTGATGAATTAGGCATGTATCGCCTTGAAGTAGAAGCAGGACGCTCTACACAAGCAACGTTGCTTGGCAGAGATGAAGTAACAATTGAATCGGTTTATCTTTCCAACAACTTGGTTCAAAAATTGCGCATCGCGCCAACTGAAGTAATTGCCAATCATGTTATTCGCCAACCTGCACTTTTTGAATTCTAAACAACGAGCCTTTCACCATGCCCCAATCAGCCGAACATAAAAAGATAAGAAAACTTCTCGAAAATATTACGAACAAACGCGCTCGAATCGTTATTGAATATATCCTTGAAAACGGGTTTGTCACTACTGAGCAACTCGAAAAAGAGTATGGTTACAACCATCCGCCCAGAGCCGCCCGTGATGTGAGAGAATTTGGTATTCCTCTGGAAACTTTTCGAGTAAAAGATAGCGAAGGGCGTTCAATAGCGGCTTATCGTTTTGGCGACATTAACAACATCCAGAAAGGCAGATTGGAAGGCAGGCAAACTTTTCCAAAACAATTTCGGGATGAACTTTATGCTCAAAGCGGGGGCAAATGTTCAATTTGCAATGGTTCATTTGAACAACGTTATTTACAAGTTGACCACCGCGTACCTTATGAAGTTGCGGGAGATACGCAAGACGACTTAAATCCCAAAGATTTTATGCTGGTTTGTGGCTCTTGTAATCGGGCAAAATCTTGGTCATGTGAACATTGCGCCAATTGGCAAAACGAAAAATCTCCGCAAGTTTGTTTGAAATGCTATTGGGCAAATCCTGAAAACTATGTTCATGTTGCACTCAGAGAAGTAAGACGCACAGATATTTTATGGGATGAAAACGAAGTTGACTTGTATGAAAAACTCAAGGTATCGGCTGTTCAAAATCAGTTTCCGATTCCTGAGTATGTCAAGAAAGTTATAGAAAAGCATCTCGGTAAAACAAAAGGCGGCTAACAAAGCGTGCACTCGCCACTGCTTCGCAGTGCGGGGCGAGCGGCTGGAGACGAGACAAGATATCCATGACTTCTTGCCTGAATCTGTGAAAGTTCTAGGCTAGATGTTCATAACTTCTAGGCTAAATGTTTGCAATTTCCAGGCAAGAAGCTGGCAAGTTCTAGCCTAGATATTGGTAACTTCTAGGCTAAATAGTGGCAGCGTTGCGGCAAAGCGGCGTTACCTCGTCTCACCCACCAGCGGATATCCCCAAAGTACGGGGACGAGACGTACACAGTTGACCGCATCTACCATTTCATAAAACTTCGCCTTCACTTCGTTTCAAAAACTTTCCATCGCCAGATTTTCCCAGCCACTTCTCGCCATCCACGATCATCTTTCCGCGCAGGAAAACTTTTTCGGGGTAGCCGGTCAATTCCCAGCCTTCGTACAAATTGTAGTCTGTGCGCTGGTGCGACATCGCCACGCCATACTTCACTTTTTTCTCGGGGTCCCAGATCACGACGTCGGCGTCCGCGCCGGGCACGAGCGCACCTTTGCGCGGATATAGGCCAAAAATTTTGGCCGGGTTCGTGCTCATATATTCCACAAATTGATTGGCGGAGATTTTTCCGGCGCGCACACCACACGTCCACAAGATCGGCATGCGATCTTGCACACCGGGCAGTCCGTTCGGGATTTTTGTGAAATCGTCCCTGCCCAACTCTTTTCCGGGGATGGCGATCCCGCTTCCTTCATAGACGATGGGGCGGGTCCCGTCAAAATAGAATGGACAATGATCCGTGCCGATCGTTTGCAAAATCCCATCTGACAGTCCTTCCCAGATACGGGCGTTATCTTTTTCAGTCCGCATGGGCGGTGAGCAGATCCACTTTGACCCATCGGGGCGACGCAGGTCGTCAATCGTGAAGAACAAATATTGTGGGCACGTCTCCCCCATGACCTTGACACCGCGCTCGCGCGCGTAACGCAGCATGTCCACTTCGCCGCCCACGTTCATGTGGACAATGTAGACCGGCGCATCTGCCTGAGACGACATGGCGGCCATCCTTAAAGTGGCTTCGACTGCGCCCCAGGCTGGCCTCGTCAACGCGTGCCATTCGGGCGAAGTATGCCCAGCCTTCAGCGCATCGGCAACCAGCGTATCGATCACATCGCCGTTCTCGCAATGCACCATGACCAGCATTCCATTTTCTTTTGCGATTCTCAACGCTTTAAAAATGCCGCCATCGTCGAGACGTAAGCGACCGTTGTAAGCAGTAAAAACTTTGAGCGTGGTGATACCCATCTCACGTAAAGACGGAATCTCTTTGGCAATCCTGTCATTGAACTTCGTGAGATTCATGTGGAAGGAATAATCAATGGCGGCCTTCTCGGCTTTCTCCATCCACAGATCAACTGAATACTTTAAATCTCCCCTCACCCCTTTCCCCTCTACCATCGGGAGAGGGGCTGGGGCAAGGGGAACAAAATCCATCACGGTGGTCGTGCCGCCAAACGCCGCGGCTTTATGACCTGTGTAATGATCGTCGGAGGAAACCGTGTCGAACATTGGCAGGTCGAAGTGAGTGTGCGGGTCCACGCCGCCGGGCAGGATCAGCTTGCCCGCAGCGTCGATCAATTGCGCGGAATCCGCTTCAAGTCCGAGGCCGATGCGAACGATCTTTTCGTCCTCGATCAAAATATCCGCCTTGAACGTTTCGGAGGCAGTGATGAGTGTCCCGTTCTTGATAAGCGTCGCCATAACTACTCCTCTAAACATGCCAGAAGAAATGCAGGCATACCATAATTACAAAGAACAAAATGATCGTGAGCGGGCCGCCGATTTTGACAAAATCCTTGAACGTGTAACCGCCCGATCCCATCACCATGATGTTGACCGGATGCCCGATGGGAGTTGGAAAAGCCAGCGAACAACCGACGGCGATGGTCATCAACAAAGCGCGCGGATCGAGGCCAGTGGCGGTGGCGATGGTCAGGCCGATGGGCGCAAGGATGATCGGCGCGGCAGATTGTCCCGCCATAATGTTGGTCAGGAAGGCGGTAACGATCAACAACAACCCGACGATAATTACCGGGCCAGCGCCATGAGTGGCGAGCAGGAATTCGTCCACGATCCATTTTGCAAGACCTGTGCTTTGAATGGCGGTGCTGAGCGGCCACAGACCGGCGATCAGGAAAATGGCTTTCCAATCTATGGATTGATAAGCTTCGTCCATGGTCAAACATCCGGTCAGCACCATGCCAATTGCACCGGCCATGCTCGCGATGGAAATGGGCAGCAGATTGAAGATCGCCACGAACAAAACAAGAACGCCGATCAAAATTGCAATACGCTGTTTGGTGGGACGCAGGACTGCATCGGGATCTTCTTCGAGCACGACCAGATTGTGTTCATCGCGCAGGATATGTAATTTCTCAAGTGTGGTTTGAACAAGAAGTCCATCGCCAACCCGCAGGGAAAAATTAGCCAGGTTATGATGAATAGCCCGTCCCCGGCGCCAGATCGCCAACACGTTCAAATTAAATCGCTCGCGAAAGTGGATTTCATTAAATGTTTTGCCAGCCAGGTTCGAATGCGGCGGAATGACAATTTCGGCCAGCGTCGTATCATCATTGAGGATTCGTTGCGGGATGGTCGGGCTGTTCAATTGTCGCAGGCCAAGGCGTTCGCAAAAATCGCCCGAGATTTTTCCGAAGGCAAGAATGGTATCTCCGGGATAAATAATTTGCTGTGGTCCGGGCGCGGCGATCATTTGCCCATTATGTTCGATCGCGGCGATATTGAGTTTGGCATGGGTCGTCCAACTTCCAGAGCGAATGGATTGATTGGCGAACGGCGATTCGGGTAAAACTTGCAGATCGATCATCGAACGCCCAATGCCATACATGTCGACAAGCTGGTTGCGAACCTGCTGCATTTGCCTCTCCAGATTGGCAGGGAAATGTGCCGGCAACATGCGCCGCCCGATAAAATACATGTAAAGCGCCGTAACAAGAACCACAGGCAGACCAACCGGGAGAAAATCCAACACACCAAACTGACGCAGGCCAGCTTCGTGCAGAGTGGTACTGGCAATAATGTTGGATGTGGTGAATAAAGTCGTCATTCCACCGGCGATGACGCCAAACGAAAGCGGCATGAGCAAGCGCGAGGGGGGCGTCTTTGTCTGGCGCGCCAGGCTGATCGTGGCCGGCAACAGCACGCCCAACGCGGCAATATTATTCATAAAGAAGGACAAGACCGCTCCTGCGACCAAAATAACGATCAGCAGGCGGCCTTCATCGTGGCCTGCCAGGCGCTTCATGATTTGACTGAGCGAACGCGTCACGCCGGATTGTGTCAACCCTTCGGCAATGATCGAGATGGATAGGATGGTGATGGTAGCCGACGAGCTAAAACCAGCGATCGTCTGCGAGGGCGTGGTCAGACCCGTGATGCCCAACAAAACCATCACAAGCAAGGCAACCACGTCCGGGCGCAGCCAGTCTGCGATCAAAACAACTGTGGAAGAAAATGTAATAACGGCAGTGAGAATTAACGGAAAACTTGGCATCAATCAAACTCAATTGGATTATAGGATGATGTATCTTCTTTGATGCCCAGCAGGGCAATCAAAACTTCAGGCGGAAGGTCCGCTTCGGGCAGGCCTGTTTTGTAAAGCTGTTGATTCTCGGCGCGCTCGCGAAGAGACCGCCACAACACGGCGCGCTCGTCAGAATCCACAACCAGGTCGTTCAAAGTTTTGGCTTTCAATAAATATTCCCCGGTCGTGTAGAGAAACGTCAGGCGTTTCCATTTGTCCGCCGTAATTGGCTGTGACAATTTTTCCAAGCCGCCGATCTGGATCTTGTAATATTCCTCGCGCGCACGCGGATGATTCTCTTCATCGCGTAAAAGCTCGCCGCGCGTGGTCAACTCATGGCCGCGCACATCGGCGATGAATTCAATGCGTCCGCCGGAGTCGTCAAAGCTCGAAGGTTGGTAAAAGGCCAGCCGGTCAACGGCGACCACTTTGGGGGCCGAGCGAAGTGGAATTCTGTACCATCCAAGAAGTCTTGCAATTTCAAGATCGCGCGGTGAAGGCATCACACAGACCAGAATCAAATCAGTCGCAGAAATCATAATCGCTTTATTTTATACCAAACTATAATTAAGGGCATGAAATTTATTCATTTGACTTTAATGCTCATAGTTCTATTTTCCGCGTGTTCGACAGAAAGCGCGCCGCCTCCTTCCACGCCCACAGCGGACTCGACCTCAACGGCATCCTCTTCCCCCGCGCCGACTCTGACTCCCACTCCGCCCGACCGCATTTTTCCGGTCATCGGTTATTTGCCCGATTATCGGGAAGTAAATCCCGAATGGGGAAAATATCTGACGGACATCATTTATTTTTCCGCGGAGCCGCGAGCAGACGGCGGCCTGGATGCAGGCAGGCTGGATAAAACCGTGCTGCAAAAATTGCGGGAGATGCAAACAAATTATGGCGCACGGATTCTCATCTCAATCGGCGGATGGGAACGGTCAGATCGATTCGCTGCCATGGCGGCCCGCGCGCGAACACGCCAACGTTTTGTGGAAAGTCTTGCAGAATATATTTTCACAAACAAATTGAACGGCGCAGATTTCGATTGGGAATTTCCGCAAAACAAAACTGAGTTTCAAAACTATATTTTGTTGTTGCAGGAAGTTCATGCGAATTTTCAATCCAAAGGTTTGATTCTGAGTGTGGCGCTCTCGCCTGATTCAGAATTCCCGCTCGCAGATTTTTCGGTTGCCGACCGTATTCACATTATGTCGTATGATCGCGGCCCACAACATTCCACGTATGAACAGGCAATTCAGGACCTGCAAACCTTTTTAGATGCCGGCCTGCCGCGCGAGAAATTAATTCTCGGCGTACCTTTCTACGGGCGTGAGACAACCCCACCCTATCGCGAATCCACTTACGCCGACATCATGGAGCAATATCGTCCATCTTTAGCGCTCGATGAAGTGGACGGCATCTATTTCAACGGCATTGCGACCATTCAGCGAAAAACCTGTTTGGCCCTCAATGAAAATATTGGCGGAATAATGATCTGGGAGTTGGGACAGGATACAACAGATAATACATCGCTCTTACAGGCAATCCACCGGACCATCGTTGAAAAATGTTCTCACTAATAGCGCCCTCGGCGGCGAGACGCCACCGAGAGCATAAGAGCTGTCAGTGAAAAATGTTCTCATTAATTTTTTTAAAAGTCGTTATTGCTGCGTGCCACACTCCGGGCAAAACTTTGCGCCCGGCGTCATCTTTGCCCCACAGTTGACGCAAAACTTTGTCACATCGGCCAGCTTGTAACCGCATGAAGGACAGAACTTGGCATTCGTGGCAAGCGGGGCATGGCAGTTCGGGCAGGATGCCCCAACTTTTGCATTGCCCACGCTGCCGATGACTTTTGCATCTTCGGCGTCCACGCCAACATCCTGCTGTATTTTATTAATGGCCTGCGCTGATTGCTGGGCGGAGATTTCAACTGCCAGGTCGGGAGCACAATTTTTACAAAGACCGCGGGCTTGATTCCAACAATTCTTTTTGCAGACCCAACTGGAACAACGCGGACATTGCAGGAAGTTCGGTTTGATCTGCGTGACCGCATCGATCAGCGCTTTATCGCGAGCCTGTTGCCATGTCGCTGACCGGGCGCGTTCGCTCAAGTTGGCCGCTTCACCGAATACGCCGCCGAACAGGCTGGAAGCCGCGTCGAGCGCACCAGAGATTGTGCCCATCGACCAGGCCTGGAACGCAGTTTTATAGCCGTTTCCACATCGATCACAATGGAACTCAAATTGAAAACCGCGATCAGTAGAATGATCTGTGTAATTGCGGGTAAACTCAATTGCATCCATCTGAGTGCTCCTCCATTTAAGGCGATAAATTTTTCAGATTATAGCACTGCCCTAAAAGATTCCAGAGGCCGGGATAATTAAAAAAACAAGG
>JAJYOH010000124.1 GCA_021796315.1 Chloroflexota bacterium | reverse complement strand
ACAAGGATTTTTTGAACCGCGACCCTGAAAAAACGCAGGGCTTAGCACGCAAAGAAAACCTTTTTAACTTAGCGATCTTAGCGGTCTTCGCGGTGAGCCTCTTTGGTTTCGGCTTGTCCGAGTTAGGTGCTTAGCCACGAATTCACACGGATTGCACGAATTTTTAAATGTTGAAAAGACGCCCAGCTTTAAAGGTTGGGCGTCTTCGTGAAAATTAGTGAAATTCGTGGCTGATTTTTTACACAAGTTATTGGATGAAAAACTTCTACGGCATCATGTCTCTTCATCAGGTACAATCTTGAAAATTTTTCAAGGAGCGAACATGACTGATCCCGCCGCAACTCACGGACTTTGGGCTGACCTCGCCCGCCCGGATCTTTCCCCGGCTGAAACAGATTTCTCGTTTATCGGCCTCCCGTTCGACGATCTGGCAAGCGCGCGCACAGGCGCGGCACAAGGCCCGGAGCGAATCCGTTTCTGGTCGCAACATCTGACGCCGTTCAGCGAAGATCGCACGCGCCTCGCCGCTATAAAAGTCTGCGACTTGGGCGATATCAAAATTCAAAATCCCGAATCAGATTTTGAATCGATTTATAAAAAAGTTGCGACTCTCCCAAACATCCCCATTCTGCTTGGCGGCGATCATTCCGTGACCATTCCAATTTTCCAGGGGCAGCGTGAACGATTCAAAAATAAGCGTCTCGGCGTCTTGTGGGTCGATGCACATCCCGACCTGTGCGATGATTTCAACGGCTCGAAACTTTCACACGCATGTGTCCTTCGGCGCGGCATGGAATTTGGAATCAACGCCGAAGATATTTGCATGGTTGGCTTGCGTTCGTGGGAAGATCAGGAAATTGATTTAATAGAAAATAGCGGCTTGAATGTTTTCACCGCCGCCGATGTAGCCGAACATGGCATGAAAGAAATCGCGGCGAAGGTGCGTCAAATTCTTGCAAGGTGCGACGCGGTTCACATCTCGCTCGACATCGATTGCCTCGACCCGGCCTTCGCGCCCGGCACCGGCATTCCCGAAGCTGGCGGCTTGACCTCGCGTGAAGTCATCACACTCATCAAATCATTGCAAGGTCTGCCGCTCGTTGGCCTCGACGTGGTCGAAGTCGCTCCGCCGCTCGATCCCTCTGAAGCGACCGTCTTTGCCGCGCTTCGCGTCATCATGGAATTTATCGCGGTCATCACCCGCGGGAAACAAAAATAAAAAATGCAAATCGATACACAAAAATTAAGTGTTGTTCAAAATACTTCAGAGAATCGTTTTGAGATTCGTATTGACGATCTCATCGCCGTTTCGCAATATCGACTAAACGGAAACGTCATCACGTTTTATCATGTTGAAGTTCCGCTCGTGGGAAGGCCAGGGCATCGGCGGCCTGCTCGCCAAAGCTGGCCTCGATTACGCGCGCGAAAATTCATTGAAGGTGATTCCTGCCTGTCCGTTCGTCGCGGCTTACATTCGGCGGCATCCCGAATATCGCGATTTGTCGGCGTGATAAAATTTCCGCATGACGGATCATTTAGCGAATCGACTCGACGAGAACGCGGCAAAATTTCCAGACAAGGCCGCGTTCGTTTTTTATCGAAAAGATTCCCAGTGGGACACGACCACCTTTAAAAATCTTTTGGATAAAACAAACCGCCTCGCACTTGGACTTCGGGCTTTGCGCCTCGCTCCCGGAACTCATGCCGCGCTGATGGTTCCACCGTCCGTCGAATTCTTCGCGCTGGCTTTTGCCTTGCTGAAAACCGGCATCGTGCCCATCATCGTTGACCCGGCCATCGGTCTGCAAAATGTGACGGAATGTTTCAAAGAATCCAAGCCGGAAATTTTTATCGGCAATTCGTTGACACATGCGATCCGTATTTTATTCGGCTGGGGAAAAGAAACAATAAAAGTCAACACATCCATCGCCCAGCTTTCGCAAATCGCAAAACGCAATTCGGAGTTTCATCCTTCATCCCTTCGACAAGCTCAGGGCGACCCCTTCATCTCTCATCCTTCCACCACCGCCGCCATCATTTACACCAGCGGAAGCACCGGTCTGCCCAAAGGTGCGATCTACACCCACAAAAATTTTGCGGCCCAGCTCGACATGCTCGCACGAACATTCAGCATCAGTACTGACGAAATCGACCTGCCTGCATTTCCATTATTTGCACTGATCGATTGCCTGCTCGGTGTGACAGCGATTATTCCCGATATAAAATTTCCGCCGCCCGCAAAAATTAATCCTGAAAAAATATCCGCCGCTGCAAACAAATTCAACGTCAACAACATGTTTGCTTCGCCCATCGTACTGGATAGATTAGCAACTTATGGAGTTAAACATCAGAAAAAATTTACCAGCCTAAAACGTGTTATCACGGCGGGCGCCCCAGCGCCAGTTCAAGTATTGGAGGATTTTAGAAAAGTCATCCCTGAAGATTCAAAGTTATTCGGCGTCTACGGCGCGACCGAAACTTTGCCAGTGACCGTCATCGACAGCCAGGAAATATTAAACGAGACCCGCTTCAAGTCCGAGAGAGGCGCGGGCGTGTGTATTGGCCAGCCCGTCGATGGGGCGGAAGTTCGCATTATTCGCACCAGCGATTCGGCGATTCAAAAATGGGACGACAGTTTGATTCTGCCGATGAATGAAATCGGCGAGATCACGGTCAGCGGATGTGCAGTCACGGAAAAATATGTCGGCGACGAGGAAAAAAATCGGCTGTCGAAAATTTGCGATGGCGAAAAAATTATCCACCGCATGGGCGACGTTGGATATTTTGATGAAGCCGGGCGCTTGTGGTATTGCGGACGCAAATCGCATCGCGTGATGGTGGGCGATGAAACTTTTTTCACCGAATGTATCGAAGGAATTTTCAACGCGCACCCGCTTGTTTATCGCACGGCGCTGGCAGGCGTGAATGGTGAGCCGGTTTTATGGATCGAACTTGAAAAAGATTCACGCCATGCCGACAAAGAAAAAATCAAGGAAGAATTATCCGCACTTGCAAAGAATCATCCGCAGGCTTCACAAATAAAAACTTTTCTATTTATGAAAAAATTTCCAACAGACGTGAGACATAATTCAAAGATCATCCGCGAGAAATTAACCATCATCACGCAGAAAATCAACCGCAAAGACCGCCAGGAACGCGAAGAAAAACTTTAAAATTCTTTGCGGACTTTGCGCGCTTCGCGGTTGGAAAAGGAAAAGATGAAAGCCCTCATCACAGGTGCGACAGGTTTTCTCGGCGGCGCATTGGCGCGCCGACTCAAATTAATGGATTGGGATGTGACCGCGCTTGGACGCAATTCGTCTGAGTTAAAAAAACTCGAAGCGCAGGGGATTCACGCAGTTCAGGCAAATCTCGAAGATTCGCAAGCCATTCTCAACGCCTGCAAAGATCAGGACATTGTTTTTCATTCCGGCGCGCTGGCCTCGGACTGGGGACGCGCCGAAGTTTTTTACAACAGCAACGTGCTCGGCACGCAAAATGTCATTCGCGGCTGTCAGGAATATCGCGTAAAAAGATTGGTGCACGTTTCCACCCCGAGCATTTATTTTGGCTTTGAGCCGCGCATCAACGTCAAGGAAAGCGACCCACTGCCCAAGCCTGTCACAGAATATGCGCGCACGAAGCGACTCGCCGAGGATGAAGTGGACAAAGCCTTCGCCGACGGATTGCCCGCCGTCACGATTCGTCCGCGCGCCATCTTCGGCCCCGGCGACCGGACGATTCTTCCGCGCCTGATCGACCGTTTGCAGCGCGGCATTTTGCGCGTCATCGGCGATGGACAAAATGTGGCCGACCTTTCCTACGTTGAAAATGTGGTGGATGCGCTTTTGTTGTGCGCCGAATCTCCAAAAGAAACTCTCGGTAAAAAATATAACATCACCAATGGCGAGCCAATCCGCATGTGGAGCATGATCGAAAAACTTTGCGAAAGGCTCGATCTCAAATTCCCAACGCAACGACTTCCTTATCCGTTTGTTGATACAGTCGCGGGCACGATGGAATTTGTTTACAAATTATTACCCGGCCAGCCTGAGCCGCCGTTGACTCGTTATAGCGTGGCGATGATTTCCATCAGCACCACGCTCGATATCAGCGCCGCGAAAAAAGATCTCGGCTATCAACCGCGCGTTTCCATCGAGGATGGGTTTGAAGAATTTGTAAAATGGTGGAAGGCAAAAAAATAAACACGAAGGACACGAAGGACACAAAGTTTTTAAATATCTTCCTTCGTGACCTTTGTGTCCTTCGTGTTTAAAAAAATTATGAAGATAAAAATTTTAAACGCAGGCTTTTGCACCTGCCCCGAACATCTTGCCCTGCAGGGCGGGCGCTGGCGCGGCATACATTTTCCGGCCATGTTCGCGCTCTTCGAGCATCCGCGTTTCGGCGCGATGCTTTTCGACACCGGTTACTCGTATCGTTTTTTCGACGAGACCAAAAATTTTCCAAACCGTTTTTATCGCTGGCTCACACCAGTCACGTTGCGCGAAGAAGATTTGGCGGTCAATCAACTTTCGACCTTAAACTTCAAACCGTCAGACATCACGCATATTTTTATTTCACATTTTCACGCGGACCACATTGCCGCACTCGCAGATTTTGACCGTGCGCGATTCGTCTATCTGCCGCACGCGTATCAGGCCGTGCGCTTCGCTCGCGGACGTGAGGCTTTATCGCGCGCCTTCATGCCGGGACTCATCCCCAGCGACTTCGACTCACGCGCCGCCCCGATCGACCTCAACCAGGCAAAACTTTTGCCGCCCGAATATTTTCCCTTCACGCGCGGCTTTGACATTCTCGGCGATGAATCTTTGATCGCGGTCGAGTTGCCCGGCCACGCCACCGGACAAATGGGCTTGTTCGCACGCGATAAAACTGATCAAATATTTTTCTTCGTAGCCGATGCTGCCTGGTTGAAACAAGCTGTAACCGAAAATCGTCCGCCGCATAAATTGGCGAACCTGCTTTTCTCCGACCCAACTGCATACCGCGAAACCCTGTCAAACTTGCATGAATATTCGTCGAAGCATCCAAGCGTGCATGTCATTCCTTCGCATTGCGAAGAGACGATCCGTGCTTTTTCCGCCGTCCCCGGCGGGAACCCCAACGCCGGGGACGGCGTTGCGAGCAAACAATGAAAGCCGAACTTTTCACGCGCGAAAATATTGCGTCGCTCGATTGGCCGTCCACGCCGGACGGAAATTATGCGCGCCGTTATCTTTTGCCGATGACGCGTGACGGCGCGCAAAAATATATTCGCAACGTTCACAACACGGAATTGATGGTCGCAAAAATCGAGGATGTGATTCTTCCGATCTCAGTTACAGATTTTCATCCAGAGAACACCTACACTTGTTCACCGTACAGCCATTACATTTCGTATGGCGGCTTCGAGGAAGTAGAAAGATTAAAAAATCCGCTGGCGGAGTTTTTCATCAAGCTGATCCTGCATCCGCTGGCGTGGTATTTTCGTCACACCGACTTCGACCGCGTGGTCTACATCAACAACTGGCTGCTGTCGACGAATCTGTATCCGTCCATAACGGCGACCCAGCTCGAGGTCCTGACTGAAGCGCTGCCGAAATGGTTTCCAGATCGCGCCATCGTCTTCCGTTCAGTGGACGAGTTTCGCAATCCGCACGTGTCGGACATCCTGCAAAAAAATGGATACGAGTTGGCGCTGAGTCGGCAGGTCTGGTATATGAATCCGGTCGATACAAAAAAGACGCGGCAATACAAGGAAGATGCACGCGTGCTGAGACATCACGGCTATGAAATCTTGAATGGAAAAAATTTCGGCGACGATGAAATTCGCCGCGCGGTTGAACTTTACAACATGTTGTACATCGAAAAATATTCACACTACAATCCGCAGTTCACGGAAGATTTTTTGAAGCTGGCGCGTGACGAAGGAATTTTATTTTTGCGCGGACTGAAACGCGATGGAAAATTAAATGGCGTGATGGGATTTTTTGTCCGCAACGGATTGATGACTCAGCCCTTATTTGGTTACGACACAACTTTGCCACAGGAAGAGGGCCTGTATCGTTTACTGACTCTCGTCACATTGCAGGAAGGTCTGCAAAAAAATCTGGTGGTACATGCCAGCGGCGGCGTTGGGAAATTCAAAAAGATGCGCGGCGGAAAATCGGTGATTGAGTACAATGCGGTGTATCATCAACATCTGCCCGCGAGCAGACAAAGACCGTGGAAGATCATCAAGGCAATTTCAAAATTCGCAATTCCGTTTTTTCAGAAGAATGATTTTTAGGAGCAATCATGGAAGTCAACCTGCCTCTCAAAATTTCCGGCATCGGACGTTATTTGCCGGAGCGCATCGTCCCAAGTTCTGAGTTGGAAAAAATGTGCGGCGTGCCAACGGGCTGGGTCGAACGCCGCAACGGCGTGCGCGAGCGTCGCTGGGTGACAAACGAGACCAGCTCGTTCATGGGCGCGCAAGCCGCGCGTGAAGCGCTCGACGATGCCGGACTCAAACTCAAAGACATCGATCTCATCATGAACGCATCTGGCACGGCTGAGCAAGCCATCCCCGATACCGGCGCGTTGATCCAGCGTCAACTCGGGCTTGGTAAATCCGGCATCCCGGCCATGACCGTTCACAACACCTGTTTAAGTTTTATCGCAGGCATGGATGTGGCCGCAAATTTTCTTTGCACGAATCGTTATAAAAATATTCTCATCGTCAGCTCGGACATTTCCTCGTGCGGCATCAACCCCAAAGAACCGGAGTCCGCTTCACTGGTCGGGGACGCGGCGGCGGCAGTTGTTGTTACGCGCGCAGGCGCGGGAGAAAAATCCATCATTCATCGCGCACATTTAAAAACCTACGGCGATGGCGCGTATTTGACCGCCATTATGGGCGGCGGCTCGGGACGGCATCCGAATCGCGCAAACACAAAACCCGAAGATAATCTTTTTCACATGGATGGCCCCGCTGTGCTGCGCATGGTGCGCGAGATCGGCGATGAATTTCTTGAGGAGCTTTATCCGGGCTTATCAAAAAGTCTGGTGGACATTGATGTCGTGGTTCCGCATCAGGCCAGCAGAGTCGGATTGCTCATGCTCGAAAAATTTGGCTGGCCCTCCGAAAAGATCATGCACACTTTGGAATGGCTTGGAAATTGTGTGGCCGCTTCGATCCCGGTCACGCTGTACGATTCGATCCGCAGCGATAAAATCCAGCGCGGACAAAAAATTCTCATCGCCGGAACGGGCGCTGGTTTATCCATCGGCGGGCTGGTCTTGACTTATTAAAAATCGAATCGCAAAGAACGCCAGGTGCGCGAAGAAAAATTCTAAATCTTTGCGTTCTTTGTGCGCTTCGCGGTGAATAAAAAATGTCAAACATTCTTCTGACTGGCGGACGCGCACCCGCGACCCTCGAACTTGCCCGGGCGTTCCATCGCGCAGGCCACAAAGTTTTTATGGCTGAGAGTTTGCGCGGACATTTATCCGAGCCGAGCAATGCACTCACAGCCAATTATCTTGTCCCGCCGCCGCGCCAGCAAACATCCGCGTTTCTCGGCGCGCTCAAATCCATCATCACGCAGAACAAGATCGATTTGCTCATCCCAACCTGCGAGGAAGTTTTTTACGTTTCCATGGGGCGCGACCAGCTGCCCTGCAAAGTTTTCGTCGAGCCGATCAATCCGCTTCAAACGATTCATCACAAGTGGGCATTTATCATTCAAGCATTAAATTTAGATCTCCCGGTTCCTGAAACTTTATTGATCCGTTCAGAAGATGAGTTGCTGATGGCTTTTGCTCAATGGACAAGACTCATCCTCAAGCCGATATATTCCCGCTTCGCCTCCCGGACCCTGATCCGGCCCACCATTAAACAAGCCCTCGCCACGCTGACGTTTGATTCCGATAATCCGTGGATCGCGCAGGAATTCATCGAGGGACAACAATTCTGCACATACAGCGTCTGCCACCACGGACACATCACTGCGCACACCGCTTACCGCTCCGATTTCACCGCTGGTCAGGGTGCGACGATTGTATTTCAACATCTTAACCATCCCGGAATTTTTGAGTGGGTACGAAGATTTGTAGAAGCAACCCTGTTCACAGGGCAGATTGCTTTTGATTTCATTGAATCCCCGGATGGGGAAATCGTCGCTCTCGAATGTAATCCACGCGCTACCAGCGGAATTCACCTGCTGGCATCCGAGCCGAAATTTGTCGATGCATTCTTCGACGAATCCATGTCGTGTCAGACCCCATCCGGCAATAGATCGTCAATGCTCGCATCGGCCATGCTCATGTACGGACTTTTTCCCGCCATCAAAAATCACAAATTTAATTCCTGGCTCTCGACATTTTTCTCCAGCTGCGATGTCATCTTTGACATGAAAGACCTGTCGCCGTTTTTGCTTCAATGGCGCAGTATTTTATATTATCTAAAACTGGCGCGGGAGCAACACATCAGTCCGCTGGCCGCATCCACGTTTGACATTGAGTGGAATGGTGAAGATACTTATTGAATCAAAAACGCGCCTTTATAGACGCGTTTTCGTTTGGCGGGGAGGGCGGGGTTCGAATATCATCCCTTCAACAGGGGCACGCGACTGAATCAAAAACGCACCCTTTCGGACGCGTTTTCGTTTGGCGGGGAGGGCGGGGTTCGAATATCATCCCTTCAACAGGGGCACGCGACTGAATCAAAAACGCACCCTTTCGGACGCGTTTTCGTTTGGCGGGGAGGGCGGGATTCGAACCCGCGACCGAGTTTAACCCCGGCACTCACTTAGCAGGCGAGCCCATTCAGCCACTCTGGCACCTCCCCAGGTGCAGATATTTTACCCGATAGATGTTGAGCGGAGGGAGTGGGATTCGAACCCACGTTGGTGTGACCCAAACATGTTTTCAAGACATGCGCCTTCAGCCGCTCGGCCATCCCTCCATGTCATCCCGACACTTGCACCCGCCGCAAGTGCAGGTGTGCCTTTCGGGGGCGGAAGCGATTTTACCATAAAGAAATTACAAATCAATTGTTAGTATCAAATCCAGACTGCTCTTGGTATAATTTCACCCACTATGAAATATCACATCTGGACCGAAGGCTGTCAAATGAACGTGGCCGACTCGCAACGCGTCGGCTCATCGTTGGAACACCTCGGCTATACATTTACCGAAACTATTGAAGAAGCGGATGTTATTGTTTTAAATACCTGCGTAGTTCGCCAGTCTGCCGAAGACAAAGCGTTCGGACGTGTGACATCCCTCCGCCCGCTCAAGGAAAAGAATCCCAATCTCGTCATTAACTTGATGGGCTGCATGGTCGGCGTGCGCGGCGCGGAAAAATTACGCGCCAGACTTCCATTCGTGGATGTCTTCTCGCCGCCATCCGATCCCGGCCCGTTGATCTCACATCTCACGCAGGGTGAAATCCGCTCCACCGAAGATGCCCAAACCACGCGCCGCTTCATGATGATGGATGACGAACTCATCCTGCCCGTCGCCGAACGCGGAAAACTTATCAGCGCGCACGTGCCCATCGTCTATGGCTGCTCGCACGCCTGCACTTTTTGCATCATCCCCTACCAGCGCGGCGTCGAGCGTTCGCGTCCGGTTGGCGATATCGTCAGCGAGGCTCGTTCGCTCGCGAGACAAGGCGTCAAAGAAATTACGTTGCTCGGCCAGATCGTTGACCGCTATGGAAAAGATATTCCCGATACCCTGACGGGCACGCGTGGTCCGAACCTTGCCGCGCTTCTGCGCCTCATCCATGACATTGATGGCGTCGAGCGCATCCGCTTCTTAACTTCGCATCCGAATTATTTTGCCGATGATCTCATCGAAGCCATCGCCGAACTCCCGCGCGTCATGCCGCACATCGAGCTTCCCATTCAGGCAGGCGACGATGAAGTTTTATCGAACATGAAGCGCGGGTACACTCAACAAAATTATCGCGACCTGGTTGCAAAGATTCGCGAACGTCTGCCGGACTGTTCCATCGCCACGGACATCATCGTCGGATTCCCCGGCGAAACCGATGAACAATTTATGCAAACCTATCGCGTCTTATCGGACCTCAAGCTGGATGTCGCTCATTTGGCGCGTTACTCCGTTCGGGCTGGTACCGTTGCCACCCGCCGCATGGACGATAACGTCACCGACGAAGAAAAGATGCGCCGCTTCCGCATGTTGGAAGAGCTTCAGGAAAACATTGTTGATGAGATCAACAAAAAATATCTAGGTCAGTCCGTTGATGTTTTATTCGAAGAAAAAGTTAAAGGCCGCTGGCGCGGACGTACGCCCACCAACAAACTGGTTTTCGTTGAATCGGAAGATGATCTGCGCGGAAAAGTTTTGCCCGTTACCGTCACATGGACGGGACCGTGGTCCATGCAGGCCGCACTCGCTGGAGTGCGCTCGCAAAAACAACCAACACTGATCACTGTATAAAATCGGGCGACCATTAAGGTCGCCCCTGCATTTCCTGGAGGGAACATGAAAAACAAAATCCGCCCGCTTGCATTATGCGTTTTTCTTCATCAAAATAAAATTCTTGTCGCTGAAGGTTATGACCCTAAAAAGGATCAAACTTTCTATCGTCCGCTCGGCGGAGGGATCGAGTTTGGCGAACGATCAGATGAAACTGTCCGCCGCGAGATCATGGAAGAACTCGACGCAGAAGTTGCCGATCTAAAATATCTTGGCACATTTGAAAATATTTTCATCTTCAATGGGAATCCCGGCCACGAGATCATTCAGGTTTATGATGGGCGGCTGGTCAACTCCAGGTTATACGAGCAGGCCGAAATGTCCGGGCATGAAGCGGGAGCGGGCACATTCGAAGTCGTGTGGAAACATCTCGATGAATTCAATTCACAGACCCCGCTTTATCCTGATGGCTTGCTTGAATTACTAAAAAACTTCCCGCAATAATGCGGGAAGTTTTATTTTATGTAACGGGCAATCGCACGCCTGATGGAACAAATCGCACGCGCCGTTCGCTTTCTTCAGCCAGTTCGTGAATCTTTGCCATTATGCTATTCGTCACCGCACCGACAACATCCTTATCTTCTATGTCGCCCGTAAACCGCATTGGCTCGCCGATGGTCATCCCATAAGGCCCATGCAGATACCAATAAGCCGCGGTTCGCTTGCCGCTCAAGCTGGAGGAGATATAAAAATTCCTTTCGCGCGGCAGATAAATGCCGACCGGAATAACAGGCACACCCATCAACATGGCAAGCCGCGCCGCGCCGCTGTGCGCCGGATGGCAGCCTCCACTTTGAGGGCTGACCAATCCTTCGGGGAAGACGCAGACCGAATGTCCCGTGCCGAGGCGTGCCCTGGCTGATTCCATGGCTTGTTTACCTTGTTCAGCCGAAACACAAATCTGCTCCATGTGGTGAAGTAACATGCCAAATAAAGGCATGGCGAAGGCATTCCCGCTGATTAGAACGCTCAAATGATCGCTTGAAAGAAGATGAATAATAAAAGGGTCTGATGCGCTGGGATGATTGGCGACAAAAAGTTTCGGGCCTGGCGGAAGGCTGCCATGCCAATGAGCGTCAAACTTCAACATTATTCGCGCATAGACGCGGATGCAAAAAACAGTGAACCTGTACATCAAATTTCCACGCATTGTTCCTCCTCAACTCGCTCGAAAGATAACACAGAACGGGCGATAAACGCCTTTCAATCGACTATCGTTATTCAATTGCAAAGCGCCCGGTTATAATCGTGCTTGCAATACATTTTCCATCGACAGACATGGGCCATGATGCAGATAAAATCTAAACACACAATTGGCAGTATCGTTTTCTTTCCTGGAATTTTCATCGGTCTCGCTTTGGCAATAGCC
>JAJYOH010000123.1 GCA_021796315.1 Chloroflexota bacterium | reverse complement strand
CGTGCGCGAGTTTGAACATTGGACAATCCATGACCGATGGTCATGCTCATTTTATCTATATCAAAGCCTTTACCATTATCACGAACCTCCATGATAACTCGATCATCAGTAGTCCATACGTTGATATCCACGCGTTTTGCGCCGGCATGTTTGGCCGCGTTCGCCAAAGATTCCTGGCAAATATGGAAAAGCGCCAATGAACGAGCTTGTAACAGGTCTTCCAAACCTTTTTGCGGACCCTTCAACGTGACTTCAGCAAAGGTATTGGCACGATATTCGGTGGCAAGACGTTTCAACCCGTTCATTAAGCCATCGTTGCCAAGCTGACGAGGCCTCAAGTCAAGAATATAAGTACGAATATCACGTATCGACTGATTTAAACCCTCAATGGATTGCTTGATACGGGCCTTTGCAAGGTCCTTATCTTCATCTACTGTGTGCAAAGCATTCTCAAGAGAAAGCCCAACCCCGTAAATGGACTGGATAATGCCGTCGTGCAAGTCCATGCCGATGCGGTCACGCTCTTCAAGAACCGCCAGACGCCGCGCATTCTGATGAAGGCGGGCATTTTCAATCGCGAGTCCGGCCCAATTAGCCACTGCATCCAGCATCTGGACGCTCCGTTGTTCGAGCGGTTGTGCGGAACGAGTTGCAACCGTCATCACTCCCATCACATTGTCGACTGAACGCAGAGGCAGGAAGGCCATTTGACGGAATCCAGCTTTAACGACAGCCTCTCTTGCGAAACGGTCATCCGCTTTCAGGTCCGTGCTAAGAAACGATTCGACTTTTTGGGCAACAATCCCGATAATCCCCTCCCCCAGCTTGAAACGGTTGCGATTCCAGAAGGCCTCTGCAGCCGCCCCTCGATGCAAAACCATGCGAAGTGTCTGTTTATCCTCTTCGAGCAGGAATATCTCACCGGCCTCGACCTTCATATAATTCATTACGACGGCCAGCGTCTTGTTCAAAATCTCATCAAGTTCAAGAGAAGATGTCAAAGCCGAGGCAATATCATTCAACATGACCAAATCTTCACTGCGACGGGTCAGGGCGGCGTCACGCTCACGCATTTGCTCCACAAGCCGGGCATTTTGAATGGCTGCCGCCGCATACGCCGCCAACATTTGGATAATCATCTCATCATCGGCAGTGAATTCGGGTGCATCGAGCTTTTCGGTCAGGTAAACTTGACCCAACTGCAAATCTCCGGCTCGAATAGGCACTCCCAAAAATGAAGTCATGGTGGGGTGATGCGCCGGGAAACCTACCGAACGCGGATGATCTTGAATGACAGGCACGCGCAGAGGCTCTTCCGTGTTCATTAATTCGCCGATCAAACCGCGACCTGTGGGCGGATGGGCAATTCGTTTTATTTGATCTTCTGTCATCCCAACCGAAATAAAGTTTATAAGTTTCCCCGTATCATCGAGCACGCCCAAAGCCGCATAACGCGCGTCAGCCTGCTCACATGCCAGTGTTGCGATCCGTTCCAAAAGGTGATCTAAAGAAACATCTTTCACCAACTCCAAACTGGCACGGTGCAACGCAATAAGACGATCCTGTAACTGTTCGCGCGTCAGGAGCATAATAAAGACACCTCATCGTGATTATAACAGTTTCATGAAAATTGATAGATTTTGGCAGAAGATGCCCATACAATGTACCTGCAAAGGTGACTGGATGACAAACTCCCGAATTTCTGGATTTTACAACCTGACTCTGGACGAACGCCGCGCAAAACTGGCTGAATCTGTTTCGCTCTCCCCGGACCTTTTAGCGGTCTACGCCACGAACGGCGGACTGGACGCTGAGGCCGCTGACCACATGGTGGAGAATGCGATTGGCACTCATGCCCTGCCGCTCGGAATCGGTTTGAACTTTCAAGTCAACAGCAAAGATGTTTTAGTTCCGATGGCAATTGAAGAACCGTCCGTCGTGGCGGGCGCATCCTTCATGGCAAAGCTAGCCCGCGCCGGTGGTGGATTCATCGCCACAACCACCGATCCGCTCATGATCGGACAAATGCAAGTCATCCATGCCACTAATTTAGAAGAAGCCAAATTCAAAATTTATGAACACAAAGCGGAATTATTAGCCGAAGCGGACTCGATTGATCCCGTCTTGAAAAAATTTGGCGGCGGCGCACGCGATCTCGAAGTTCGAATTATCGAATCATCGCCTATCGGCGCTTTCCTCGTCGTTCATCTCATTTATGACGTGCGCGACGCGATGGGCGCGAACGCGGTCAACACGGCTTGCGAAAGACTCGCGCCAAGAGTCGAATCCATCACCGGCGGGCGTGTTCATTTGCGCATCCTCTCCAACCTGGCGGACCGACGGATTGCGCGCGTGCGCTGCGTCGTTCCTACAAAGGAATTGGCGTTTGAAACTGTGGGACAAAATGGCATTTTGTCCTACTCTGGCGAAAAGGTGCGCGATGGCATCATCGAAGCCTATGCCTTCGCCGCCGCGGATCCCTACCGCGCCGCCACCCACAACAAGGGCATCATGAACGGCGTGGACGCAGTCGTCATCGCCACTGGCAACGACTGGCGCGCCATCGAAGCAGGCGCGCACGCCTACGCGGCTCGCTCTGGTAAATACACTTCATTGTCAACATGGAATAAAGACGCGGACGGCAATTTGGTCGGCACGCTCGAAATGCCGATGGCAGTCGGAATCATCGGCGGCGCGACCAAAGTTCATCCCGCCGCGCAAGCCGCGGTAAAACTCATGGGCGTGAAAACCGCCAGCGAATTGGCGGAAATCATCGTCTCGGTTGGACTCGCTCAAAACATGGCGGCACTGCGCGCTCTCGCCACCGAAGGCATCCAGCGCGGACACATGTCCCTGCACGCGCGGCAGGTCGCCATCGCCGCTGGCGCAACCGGTGATATGATCGAAAAGGTTGCCGCGCAAATGGTTGCGGAAAAAGTTGTGAGAATTGATCGTGCCGAAGAGATTTTGAAAAATGTGCAAAAGAATTAACCACGAAGGGCACGAAGAACACGAAGGAAAACCCGCGCCGAGTCCCCTCTCCCCTTTTGGGAGAGGGTTAGGGTGAGGGCGAAACCCGCCGCGCAAATGGTTGTAGAAAAAGTGGTTAGAATTGATAGAGCGGAAGAAATTTTGAAATCAATAACAACAAAATGACCGAAAAAAAATTACTTACTCCTGAAGAAATCTCCGCCATCGTGAATGGATTCGATCCCATTGATTGGGTGCAGATGGAATTGCTGGCAAAGTTGCCGCCAGGAAAAAGAATGTATCCCAGTCTGCAAGCCAGCGCCATGTTACGCGCAGGTTTGCGTACCGCATTTAAAAGAAAATTCCCAAAACTTTTACTGCCTGAAATCAACATGAAAATTTTTGAATATTTGACTTTCATGGATAAAACATATGAGCATGCTTGATTTTTACATCCGCGTTGCAAAAGCGCTGGACGAAATTGGTGCGCCCTACATGATCGTCGGCGCTTTTGGAGGCACAATTTTCGGAATCACCCGCGCCACCAATGACGTTGATATTATTGTGGATTTACATGGCATGGATTTTGAAACTTTATCCAAAAAATTTCCGTTACCGCGTTATTATGCCGATCCTGAAATGATCAAAAATTCGGTTGACATGGGGATTATGTTCAATATCATTGACTCACAAGAGGGAGTCAAAGCCGATCTTGTTCCTTTAAAACGAGAACCTGAATATCAAGTTGCCTTTGACCGCCGTATACGCGAGACGTTCACAGATGAAAATGATAAGCCATTTGAGGCCTGGGTCGCCCAACCAACGGACATTATCATCGGAAAATTACAGGCATGGAATGAAGGCAGGTCTGACAAACATCCCAAAGATATTTTTGCGATTCTTTTCTTCTGCCTGAGCGGATACAGTAACTATGAAATCAACCTGGATGAAATCAAAAAAGAAGCCGCACACATCGGGCAAGAGACTCTCGATATGTGGAATAAAACACTTGCAAGAGCAAAGGAAGAAATTGAAAAAGGAAATACGCCGCGAAAATGGTGATCGTGAGCGCCCAGACTTCGGAAGTCTTTTACTACACATGTCCCTGCACACGCGGCAGGTTGCCATCGCCGCAGGCGCGTCGGGTGATATGATCGAGAAGGTCGCCGCGCAGATGGTGGCAGAAAAAGTTGTGAGAATTGACCGAGCGGAAGAGGTTTTGAAAAATGTGCAAAAGAATTAACCACGAAGGGCACGAAGAACACGAAGGAAAACCCGCGCCGAGTCCCCTCTCCCCTTTTGGGAGAGGGTTAGGGTGAGGGCGAAACCCGCCGCGCAGATGGTGGCAGAAAAAGTTGTGAGAATTGACCGAGCGGAAGAGATTATGAAAAAAAATCCTTTGATTTGATACGAACAACTTTTATGAAACGTGTTGCCATTTTATCGATATTGCTGATTTTATTTTTATCAGCCTGTGGAAATACTCAAGTCACTTTGCAACCGACAAAAGTCTCTCTTCCGACGCTTATTTCCACTCCCAACATAACTCAAACCCCATTACCGTTAGAGACATTGGAAATGGAAACCCTTGCAGCAGTGCCATCTTTTACTCCTTTGCCTGGACCTTGTGCAACTCCAGCGCCAGATGAATTAAATGATTTTATCAACCGGTCAATTACAATCAAAGATAAGGGAAAAACTTTTGTCACTCATGTCACCTCACGCTTTTGGATATATCTCGATGATAGAATTTATCCGCTTCGAGATTTAATAAATTCGATACCAGAGGGCCTGATTGGTATCATATCCAATGGCTCGATAAGAGGGCCGCAATGTTACCCAATCATGTTTGAAGCCGTACGAGAAGGCAAAGGCGTTCTCCAAATCAAGGATTTTCAACTTTCGATAGTTGTGGATAACAATGCACCGGAGTCCCCAATTCCTTTACCATGATGAAAGAAGATAATTTATGACAACTCCTCAACCTTTACGAAGTACCCCTTTGGGGCAACATTCCCCCACTCTGCTCAAACCCGTCAAGCCAGTCGGCATCGTTGGCTACGGCGCGTATGTGCCGCGCTATCGTCTGCCCGCAAAGGAAGTCGCGCGCGTATGGACCGGCGGCAAAGGCGGACTTCCCATTAAAGAGAAAGCCGTGCCTGGCCTCGATGAAGACGTGATCACCATGTCCATCGAAGCGGCGCGCAACGCCATGAAACGCGCGCAGATCGATCCGCACGAATTGCGGGCGGTGTGGGTCGGGTCTGAGTCCCACCCTTATGCGGTGAAACCCACTTCAACGTTGGTCGCTGAAGCGATCGGCGCAGTCCCCAACACGCAAGCCGCCGATTGGGAATTCGCCTGCAAGGCTGGCACCGAAGCCCTCGTCGCCGCGATGGGATTGGTCGGTTCGGGCATGGGACATTACGCCATGGCCATCGGCATGGACACCGCGCAAGGCAAGCCCGGCGACGCGCTCGAATACACCGCGGGCGCAGGCGGCGGCGCATATATCGTTGGCCCCGCCGAAGAGTCGCTGGCGATCATCAATGCTTCATATTCTTATGTCACCGACACGCCCGATTTCTGGCGGCGCGAAAACCAAAAGTATCCCGAGCACGGTATGCGCTTCACGGGCGAACCCGCCTACTTCAAACACGTCAGCGAAGCCGCCACGCATTTGATGGAAGCATCCGGCACGACCGCCAAAGATTACAAGTGGGCGATCTTTCACCAACCCAACACAAAATTCCCACAACGTGTCGCGGCGGGACTCGGCTTCTCGATGGAACAGATCGAACCCGGGCTTTTAGTTCCGGTCATCGGGAACACGTATGCGGGCGCGGCCATGATCGGCCTGACCGCGACTCTCGATATCGCCCAACCCGGCGACAGAATCCTGGTCGTCTCTTTCGGATCGGGAGCGGGTTCCGACGCATTTGATATTCTCGTCACTGACAAAGTCACCGCGCGCGCCGGACTGGCGATGAAAACGCGCGAATACATCGCCCGCCGCACCGAAATTGATTACGCAACCTACGTCCGTTATCGCGGCAAGTTGGCAATGAAATAAGCGGGAAATCATTTCAATGAAACGCACCTTTGCTTTTATATCCATCTTCGCGCTAAGCTTATCAGCCTGCAATGCTTTATCTCCAACGCCGACACCTGTCGTACTGGCGGACAGTTTTTTCTCAGGTTATGCTTTTGTGGACGCAAATGGAAACGGTCAGATCGACTCTGCTGATACGCCCTTGAAAAATGCAATGTTTATTGTTCAGCTTGAAGGCGGCGCTCAGTTTGGCGCGCTGACCGATGAAACGGGAAATGCATTTGTGACCATCCCTGCCGCTGTTCGATACCCCGTAACCCTATTCATGAAGCCGCCCAAGGACAGTACATTGACTCTGGTCGGCCCGTTGAGCATCGTCCGGGAAAAAGCAACCGGCGACAAGGCAACATTTCTTTTTACATCCAAGTAACTCTACATGGAATAATCACATCATGAATGAAATCGTAATTGCAGGCATCGGACAAACAGAAGTCGGCGAGCATTGGGACATTGGCTTGCGCGAGTTGGCCTTCGATGCCATTCAAGCCTCAGTCAAAGATAGCAACGGACTCAAGCCGCAAGCCTTATTCGTTGGCAACATGCTCGCACCCAATCTTTCCAACCAGGCGCATCTCGGCGTTTTGCTCGCCGACTATGCGGGGCTGACCGGCATCGAAGCCGTGACCGTCGAAGCTGCTGGCGCATCAGGAGGAACGGCGCTTCGTCAAGGTTATCTCGCAGTCGCAAGCGGCATGGTGGATGTGGCGCTCGTAGTCGGCGTGGAAAAGTTCACCGACAAGATCGGTTCAGATGTCGACTCCGCGCTTGCCACCACCGGCGACTCCGATTTCGAAGCCGTGCAAGGCATGACGCCCAGCGCGCAAGCAGCATTGCTCATGCGCCGTTACATGCACGAGTATCAGGTTCCCAAAGATGGATTTGCAGGCTTTGCATTAACCGCGCACGCCAATGGCGCGACCAATCCCAACGCCATGTTCCAAAAAGCCATCAAGCCGGAAGCTTATGCCAGGGCTGAAATGGTCAGCGACCCGCTCAACATTTTTGACATGGCTCCGAATGCAGACGGCGCTGCCGCGCTCGTTCTGACGCGCCGCGAACTGATCCCGTCAAACGGGCATCCACTCGTCAAGATCGCTGGCTCCGCATCCGCGGCGGATACGCTTGCATTGCATGACCGCAAAGACATGCTTTATTTCGAAGCCGCACAACTTTCGGCAGGCAGGGCCATGAAGCAAGTTGGCATCACGCTCGATCAGATCAATTTCTTTGAATATCACGATGCGTTCAGCATCTATGCCGCACTGCAACTGGAGTCGGTTGGATTTGCGATCCGCGGTCAAGGCTGGAAACTGGCCGCGGATGGCTCAATCGGACTCAAGGGCCGCATCCCCTGCGCGACTTTTGGCGGACTCAAAGCCCGAGGCTTTCCCGGCGGCGCAACCGGCGTATACCAAGCCGTCGAAGCGGCGACCCAGCTTCGAGGTCAGGCCGAAGCGAACCAGATCGCGGGCGCAAAATTTGGGTTGATCCAATCTCTGGGCGGGCCAGCATCCACAGTTGTTAGTCACATCCTACAGCGCCTGGATTAGACTTTCAGGGCTGAAAGGAACTTTGATAGTTCCTGATAGCCCGGCTGGATAGAATCAGGCTCATAGAAAGGATCTAAAATGGAAATTCCACGACACTGGCGCTTGAAACAACAACGATATTCTTTGGTGGGCGAAGTCTGCCCGCATTGTGATTACAAGATTTTCCCCCCGCGCGATGTCTGCCCGAATTGCGGCGACGAAGCCAAGGAACTTTATAGCTTCAGCGGCAAGGGCGAGGTTTATTCATACACGACTGTTTACGAGGCTCCGACCGGATTTGACACCAACGCCCCATACACTGTGGCGCTCGTGAAGCTCGAAGAAGGCCCAATGATCACCGCCCAGTTGACCGATGTGGACAATTCCGCCGTCGAGATCGGAATGCCTGTCGAAATGGTCACACGCAAGATGAAGAATGATGGAGACGAACGAGGCGTGATCGTTTACGGCTACAAATTTAAGCCGCGCTGATTTATGCCCCCTATATAGAGAACAAAATATCAATTATTGAGAAACACCCCTGCGTATGGGGGTGTTTTCTTTAGAACATTTCCGTAAACAATCAATCCTCTTTTAGCTGTCAATCGACAGCATTTCCAGTCCCAGAATCTGCCTGCTTTATACTATTCCAAGCAATCCATTTTCGACAGGCAAGCTTCTGATGCACAATTGTTCAATAGTTATAGATCAAACTATATGGGGAATGCATCTCAACTTCGATGAATATCTCGCTTCCCCACCAAGTTTCCCAGACTGGCTCAATACCCTTCAACAACAAGATTGGCAACGGAGAGGAATTGTTGTGTGGGAAGCATATCTTCACATGGTTACCCATTTGTGTGGAAGATATGCTCTTGAGCTTCTTGAACAAATGCTGGAAAATGATGAATGGAAGTCCAACGGTTTTGTCATCGGTTCTCCAACTTATAAACTCTCTTCTGAAACAGTTAATGGTACTGTGACCTTCGAAAACAAAATCGAACTTACATCAAACCAGGCAATGGACTTCTATGACTTTTTGAGCGTACATAAGAAATTACTGGAGCATATTGCCATCTGCGATGAAGAAGCAGCGAAAGATGCATTACGGGCTATTTTTCGTCTAATCGCAGTCTACGGCAGACAAGTTCGAGAAGGCAAGAAAGATAATAAACCTACTGAGATTACGAAAACAAGCATCCACCCCACTTTTATTTCACGCGGCAAGTATTTCACTGTTCATCAAGCTGCACAGGTTTGCCACGCCACCTCAAAACAGATCAGAGCCTGGATCAGAAAAGGTAAACTCGAAGCTCTCGATCTACCCAGTTTAGGTATCATCATTGAGGCTGGAAAGCTAAATGATTTCTTATACGAGATCAGGTCTATTCAGGATTCTCCAGTCAGGATTCTCCAGTGCCTGAAAGATCTCATGAGCCATAAACACTCGATTGCGCGCATATCCTGTAGTTTCCTTCAACACACCTGCTTCCACCAATTTTTCAATGTATCGTTTGGCAGCCATATAGGGTATATCCAAGGCAGACTCCAATTGTCTCAGAGTCAAGATAGGACGCGAGAACATATAGTCGATAACAGCGGTCATCCGTTGATGATTGCGGTCTACCAGCACCAACTCTTCATATCGGGTGCGGATACCCTGAAGCCGGGTCATGCGGAAAACACCATCCTGTGCCTGAGCGGTGATGCCACGCAAAAAGAAACGCAACCATTCCTCCCACTTACCACTCTGGGAAACTGCCAGCAGATGGTCATAATACTCCTGTCGATAGCGTTCGAAATAGGCACTCAGATTCAAGAGCGGTTGGGATAGTACATCCCACTCACGCAACAATAAAATCACTAATAGCCTACCCACCCGCCCGTTCCCATCCAGGAAGGGATGAATCGCCTCAAACTGGTAATGGATCAAACCAGCGCGGACCAATGCCGGAAGATCATTATCGGCATGGATGAATTTTTCCATTGCCCCAAGTGCCTCAAGCATCTCATCCACAGGAGGCGGAACGTAGGTGGCGGTCTCGATGGTACTGCCCGCTGGTCCGATCCAGTTCTGCGTTCTGCGGAATTTGCTCGGAGTGAGTTGTCCACCTCGCACGCCTTCCATTAGCCTTGCATGCAGTTCACGGATCAGTCGCAAACTAACAGGTAGAACTTTCAAGCGCTCCAGCCCATAATCCAATGCCAACACATAATTGTGAACTTCCCGTACATCGTTATCCGGTTCCATAAAAGACAACTGGGCAGATTCGTAATTGTACAGATCTGTCAGGGAAGCTCGTGTTCCTTCAATGCGAGAGGACAATACCGCTTCACGTCGGATGAAAGGTTGGACGAGCAAGCGTGGAAAAGGGAAGTTGCCCGCCAAGGTAGTTAATCTGGCAAGTTCGCGTTCCGCATCAGAGAGCGCAGAAATCAGGGCTGGTGTCCAGTCCAGATCCGGCGGCAGTGGCGCGGGGATAAATGCCCAATAGCCATTCTGAGTTCGAATGGTTCTGCCGGCTTTATTGCTGTGAAAATCTCCTGGTTTCATAAAATACCTGTGGTTTGGGTGGTGTGAACATAGTTTACCATAATATCACTTTTTACTAATAAGTGTTAATAACAATACCTTCGCCAAAGCTATTGGCGAGCGAACGGCGAAATAGTACTTTTACGGTTATTTTCCAAGGTTTTACAGGCTTACTAAACCCTTTTCAGGAGTTGCCAGAGTCAAGTAGCAAGTAGGCGAAGTAAACTACCACCGCCTTTGGCGGTGGTAGTTTACTTATTTCGATGTCAGGTAGAAATAATCCCGTGAATGAGCGACAAGATAAAGCGTGGGGTCGCTTTCCATCTGATCCAGTAATTGGACAGCCCTCAAAGGCGGATTCGGTTTACCACTGGATTTATAAGTGACGAAATGGGCATAATGCCGGTTGATATCCAACTGCATGGCGTTATAGGCTCCAGCATCCTGCAAAGCCTGGGCCAATGTTTGGACCGTAGTCCCGTTACCAACTGCATAGATCAAATAACGGCCATCTTGTGTAATACTCAATCCAGTTCGCCAGGTAATCTCTTTATTGTCAATCGTATTGCCCCAAATTGCGCGATTGGCAAGAAAAACCTGCGGATTAAGGTGACCGGCTTGAATAAGAAGCGGGCAGTTTTGCCGAAAGGCGACTATATCTGCCGAAGGAATGATATCCTGCCCCCACGCCCCAATTTGAATATGCCCATCGCGATAGATAGCCACCACCGCCAAGCCGGGGATTGCTTGAAGCAAAGTTATCCCGTTTACCATCATCCCATATTGTCCATTGACTGCTTTAAAGCCCCCATTGAATCCTGCGACAAGATTACGTTGATCAGCCACTGGCATCAAGCCCAGATGAGGAATTGCATTGACAATTTCCTTTGTATGAGAGGGCTCCAAGAACCCCGGCTCCATATGCAGCTTCAATTTAGAAAGATCAATGCGAACAAGTGCGATCCCGGCATATGGACGCTGCAGATCCAGCGACAACAAAGTCTGCGCCATCACAGGCGCACCATTCACTGTTGGGCCATAAGCCTGCCAGCCGATCTGTGGTAACGTAGTAACTGCATCGGCGACTGGTTGAACCCGTATAGGTTTGGCCGCTGAATCGGCGACCGGCTTAACCGGCGTGCTTATGACCACTGAACCGGCGATAACAGTTGTTTGTCTCAATTTCTTATCAGCAGGATGAATATTATTATTCTGAGACAAACTAATTTGTTTTTGACCGCCATTGTGCGCAGATAAAAATTGATTGAACAAATCTTGTACACGGAACGATACGCTTTCAAGTGCGGCTACTGGCTGGGGACCAGCCACCAACCTTATCGTATCGGCTATTTGCGCGCCGGCAGCCGGTGAAACCGCAGGCACAATCACAAGGGCGCCAAACAGCCCTGCAAATAATACCAATGCGGCAATCACTTGTACCCCGTAGCCTTTGGTATGTTTCTTTTTTCGGCCAAAAATCTGATTCATTCAAAGCTCTCCAGTTTATGCAATACAGCCGCTTTCATTTCTTTGACAGAAGGCAGGCCTGATGAGCATCCTACTTGCCTCACATGAAGCCTGCGTGAAGTTTGACACCTTGCGCAATGATATGTCCCGTTTGTCCATTCGCTAATCTGCGCGAATTTTAAAGACCAATTCGTGAAGATTAGCTGAAATTGGCAGACGATAACTTGGCGGCAAGAATAAATTTACAACTTTCGGA
>JAJYOH010000122.1 GCA_021796315.1 Chloroflexota bacterium | reverse complement strand
ACGTTGCCAATAACAAAATAAGAAAAATAATTTCGATCCCAGCCAGCAGGCGCGGCTGTGAACTTTTCCAAATGAAGTATTGTTTGCGCGGAAATTGTTTTTTCATTTTATAAACTCCTGATGGCAGGATACGCACAGTTCGCCGTCTGGCGAGAGGGTCAGCAAATATGGATATGGCGCGGTATGGCTGCGATGACACGTGCTGGTACATGTCATCATCTGGTTTGTGTGCGGGTCAATGACTCCTTCTCCAACCGGATGGGTATTTCCCAATCCTGCTGAGGGGTGACATCTATAGCACAAGTCAATATCGCTTTGCGTGTACATCTTTTGAACGTCCGGCGTGTGAAAGGTGGTGTGACAATCGAGACAGCGGTTATCGATGTAGGGCTGGTGCTTGTAAGGAGCATCGTGTGTTTTGAGGTCGGCATGACATCCGCTCTCGAAGCAGGGACCGGGCATGACAGTGGTTGCAGCTTCCACTGTATTCGACATGTTTGGCGAAGGCGTGTTCTCGATAAATACAAAATTACATCCTGCCAGCAAAAAGGCAAAGTTGAGGAAAATAAACAAGGTGAACTGGTGGATGTAAGTGAACATAAAAATGATGATGAAGCAAATAATGAAATTTCAATTTCGGTATCAGGAAGAGGAGCGGGGCTTTGAACTCCCGCCCCTCTCTGATACAACTTGTTACACTATTTCTGGTGACAAACTTCGCAGACGGCGCGATTCTGCAAGCGAAGCAGGGCGCTATCTGTGGCTGTCGTGTTACCCGGCAAAGTGCCGGTTCCGGTTGGACCGCCATTGGCAATTCCGGCCATGGATGCCGATGAACCGTGCGGCAGATGGCAGGTCTGGCAAGCGACCGCGTTATTAGTTCCGGTTTCAGCCAAAGGCAGAGTCAGGCTACCAAATCCAGTGGTCTCGGGGTTGACATTTCCACCATAGTTATAGGCCATATCCACACGATGGGTATAGGTTGCGCCATCGAGTGTGCTGCCTTGTCCCAAACCCGTCTTGTGATAAGCGGCATGGCAGGCTTTGCAGATGTTGCTCTGACCCGCGCCCCACTGTTCGGTATCGTAATCTTTCGTCGCTTCATCCACCTGGGCTACGGCAACTGCAGCTCCGTTGACAGTCGCCTTCATGATGCGATAGTTCGGTGAACCGTGGGGATCATGGCAGGAAGCACAGGTGAACAACGTGTCTGTAATGGCTACCTGCGTGCCGCGATTGGTCACGCCATTGCCCCAGGCCAGGTTGGTATTGCCTGCGCCGGTCATATCATGACTCGACGTGACAGCAAAAGTCTTATAGAACCCAAATCCGCCAGCCAACAGAGGCGCATTGTCGGTTGTGTTGGCAGTACCAGTGGTGCTTGGACTGCGGGTGGACAGGAAGAAGCCATCTTCCACGTCGGTGTCAGCGCCGGTAGCATTACTGCCGTGGCAGGACATGCACAAAGCATAGGTAGTGGTTTGCACCAACAGTTTCGGGCCAGAGGCTGTATGTGCGCGGTGGCAGCCGGCGCAAGCGTCAGTGGTGGCCGTGTAACCGCCATGCGGGCCGCCATTTGCTGACGCGGTACTTGCCAGCACAAAAACAAAAACCACTGCAAGCACCAAAACAAAAATATATTTACGCATAGTTCAATCTCCTCTTTGTTGCTGGATAACCTTTCATTACAAAAGATTTTGCGAAAGTTTTTAGATGTTTAGTTTTTCTGTGCCTCCTTTTCCCTAGTAAGACCAGACTTGTACGCGGTTGTTCTCGCGATCCGCGATACCAAGCCTCCCCGTCTGGTCAATGACAATATCGTTGGGATAGTTGAATAGTCCGTCACCCTGTCCCAAATCACCAAAAGTGAACAGGAAAACTGGTTGCGGGCCAGAGACATCATAGACCTTAACATTTTGGCCTACGGCATCAATAATATGAAGGCGGTCGCGGTTATCAATGTACGCGCCGCGCGGCAGGCTCAACGCGCCATCGCCCGTTCCGCGACCGAACTCGAACAGGAACTTGCCGGTCGGGTCCCAGGCAGAGACGCGTCCGTTGTTACCGTCCGTAATATAGATACGATTCTGACTGTCCAGGACAGCCACGTTCGGATAAAGAAACTGGCCGGGGTTTTGTCCGGTGTTTCCAAATGTTAGTTGGGCCGGTTTGAAAAACAACGTGGGCCAGACGGCCAGATCGCCTGCGGGAAATTTTCGGATCAAATGATTCTTGCCGATCACATCGGTCAGCCACATGTTCCCTGCCGCATCAAACCGCACCCCCAGCGGGTCCCATTCAGGGACCTTTGGCTTGGGGAGAGTTTTATCCTCCTGCTCCCCCGGCAACGTATAGTGAACCGCATCCTTGAACACGCTGTAATGGAAAGTCGTGCCGGCCGGCATCCCGCCAATCTGTGATGCAATGTATTCATTCAGCGAAAGATCGGGGGACAGGATCGTATCGAGATACTTTCCATCTTTATCGTAGACGAAGATCGCGTTCTGCAAACGGTCTGTTACAAACACACGACCGCTCTTATCCACTGCGATGTAAACCGGCGAACGTTCCCCGGCGGAAGTGTTGGGCGGAGAAAACGAGAACAAAGCTTTCCCGTTGCGGTCAAAAGCCTTGACCAGCCGCTCCCCGCCGGTTTCGGCCACATAGACGCGTTCACCATCCGGCGAGAACGCCACACCGACAGGTTTATCCACGCCATAAATCGAGAACAAATAATGCGGCGGATAATTGACATTTGGCACCGGCAGCATTTCCGGTATTGGTTTGGGCTGCATCAAATAGCGGTAGAACAACCCGCAAACACAACACAGAAGGAGAAGCAGGAGCAGTAATAAAAGAAGCAGCCACTTGCGGCGACGTTCCTCATCTTTCAGTTCTTGTTCTTCGTTCACATGCGCCGTCCCGGCTTGGACTTCCTGAACGGCAGCTTTTTCTTCATTTAACTTGGACATGAAACACCTATTTCTGTAATGCGGCCTGCACGCGGCCGAGCGCCTGCGATGCGGTAAAGTCGTTCGGATCAATCTGCAAAGCATGTTCCAGATTTGTTTTGGCAGATTGCAGATCGCCAAGTTCTTCGTACGTCAGCCCTAGCCCTATAAAGGCCGGGGCGTAATCGGGCAGGGCGACTGTAGCTTTTTCAAGCTCGACGCGCGCCGTTTTATAATCCTTGGAAGAGAAGGCCAGCATCCCGCGCGCGTAGGAGGCGTAATCGGCTTTGTTCAAAGCGGTATAACTTTCCGCCATACCCTTGTACGCCTCTGCAAAGTTCGGCACAAATCGCACCGCTTCCTGATAATTTTCGATGGCCTTTTCATGCTGGCCGCTTTTTCCGTAAGCAACCCCCAGCAGGTAGAAGGCATCTGAATCAGTCGCATTGATCTGCACCGCTTGTGAAAGCGCCGGGATGGCATCCTGATAACTGCCTAAAGAAATATAGCTATCGCCCAAATAGTAAAGAGCTGTTTCGAGGGCGTTGTCCATTTTGGCTGTCTCAGTCTTCGAGCGGATCTCGACAAATTTCTTCAGCGGATCAATGGCCAGGTCCGATTTCCCTTGCGAGGCGTAGGAAACGCCGATCACGAACATCGCCCGGTCATTATCCGAATGAGCAGATAAAACCTGTGAAGCCTGCTCGATTGCCTTGTTATAATTTTTATCGGCCATGTAGCTCTCGGCCAGCGCAATGCGAAGGTCAACATCCTCTGGATGTTTGCGGACGAGGCCCTCGAGTTCTTGAATGGATTTGGTAACCGGCGATTGATCCCCCAGATGAACGTAACGATCCCAATAGTAATAAGCGCCGAAGCTGGTTATCACCAAGGCCAAAGCAATCGCCGCATAAACAATGACCCTCTTTAGTTGATTGGTCTCTGAGAAAAAACCTTCAATGAATTTCATTAGGTCTGTGATTTTCATGTTTACCTCTATGGGTTCTTAAAAACACCCGCCGGATGACAGCGCGTACACAGGATATTTTGATGGCAGGTATAGCAAACCTGATTGCCCTGTTTCTTATATTCTTCCGGATGCGTGAACAACATGTTTTCAGGGTGTGACAGGTTGTGACAAGCTCCGTTGTTGCAGAACGCCTGACCGTGACAGTTGTAGCAAGCCTGCTTATCTGCCTCGCTGACATTGCGGTGTTCGATTGTCCAGCGAAAATCGGTATGCGATGTAGGAGTGGAGCCGACAATTACCGGCGCTTCAACCAACAGGTCAGTGCCGCGACCCACAATCGGGACGGTGTGACATAAATTACACTTGGCGCTGATGGCTTCTTCGCTTCCTTTCGCGTCGACCGAAATGTGGTTCCCGTCATGGCAGCGGAAACAGCCCTTCGACGGTGTGTGCCGCGCGTTGTTCGGATTCGTTTCCCAGTTCAAATTCATTTCCGGGAAGTTCGTCTCCGTATATATTTCCTTGATCTCTATAATTGCCTGGTTTACTTTTGTTTCCGAGTTTGTTCCGGTGGGAGGTGTCACAGATACCAGCTTGACGTTGTAAGCTCCGGCCAATCCTTCAATCGCCGCGAACGCTTCTGCCTGGGACGCATAAGATTTCTTGAGCAATTCAACGGCCTTCGCGCGAATAAAAGGAACATCCCTCGATATCAACCCGTCTGCGATGGCTTTATCCACCGCCTGTTCAGGATAAGGAATATAGTGCGCTGTGCGGTTATGGCAGTCAATGCAATCCATTCGCCGCACCTGCCCGTCCTTCCATGCTTTTTCCACGAAGGATGAATTGGCAACCGTTGCCATATCGCGCGAAAAGAATTCCTTGAAAGTTCCATCCGGTTGTTTGATTCCCACCCACAACATCACCTGGCGCTGTTCGTCGGCGGCGATGTAATACACCTCGCTATTGATATGCCAGTGGATACCCTGACCAATGCCATTACTTTCCTGCCGCCCACCCATCTTTAGAATCAACGTACTTTGCACCGGTGTATTCGCCTGGTCGTTATCAAAATGCAGGACAGTCTTGACAACATTGTCTTTAAATGTGGATGGCGAATGACAGGTCTCGCAAGTCTCACGCGCCGGGCGCAGATTTTTCACCGGACTCTCGATCGGGCGATCATAAGTGCCAAGCGCTTCAGCCACCACCTGACGAGCACCGTCAATTTTCGATTTGACAAAGAAGCTTGCCCCCGGTCCAATATGGCATTCAGCGCAACGCACATTGCCATGCACCGAACTTTGATAACGCACCCACTGCGGCGCCATTGAATGGCAGGTTGTACCGCAGAACTTTGCGCTCTCGGTATATTCATACCCTTGCACCCCGCCCACCATTAAAGCCCCGGCGAATACTGCCAGGCCTGCCATGATAAAAAATATCTTAAGCCGTTGGCGCGGATCGCTCAGGTCAATTGAAAACTTGGGCCAGCGCAAAAAACGGCGCAGTCCGCGCTCTGAGACTTGAGGAATATTTTTTCTACTATTAGTCCGTCGTCCCCAGTTCAACCATTTCATGGGCTGCCTCTATCGGTTCCTTTTTTGAGATTTCCTGCTCTTGTTTATTGGCCTTTTGAAGGTACTCAACCGCCGCCAGGATGCGGCGATATTCGAGGGCATGCGTTTCCTGCATTTCCTCTTCGTACATCACACCGGTAAAGATGCTTTGATTGTTTTCCTTGACCAAAGTGTGATACATATGCCAGGTAAGAATGGAAAGCACAGCCAGCACCGCCTCCCAGGCATGGATCGTGCGCGCAATGGGAATGGCAACTCCCGGCAACAAGGAAGTGACCAGCATCGGAAACCACTGAAAGACGCCGGTGATTCCCATGATTACTGTGCCCCACAGCAATGCCCAGTATTCAACCTTTTCCTCAATCGAAAAGCGATCAAACGCCGGGCGTTCTTTGGCCATACTCAAGTTGAACTTGATCATTCCCAGTAGTCCCGTCAGGTCATTCCATTTGGGCCACATGCTCCCAATCTCGCGCTTGACGAACCACAAATAAATAATCCCAGCCGCGTGATAGATCGCCTGGATTGCAAATATGATGGCCGCCAGATGATGGATCGTTCGCAGGGTTTCGATTCCTCCCAATAATATGTTGATGATCCAACTGACGAACTCGATCCTGCTGAAGGATTGCATCAGGCCGGTATGCCCAAAGCGGTGAACGACCCGATCAGGGTTTGATGCTGGAGGCGTTCGCGCGCGTCGAATCGGATGAAGACCCGCGTCCCGTCCGGCTGGACCCGCATTCGGTCCGCCAATTGACGCGCTGCTCTCAACCGACGCGCTTTCATCCGGGCGCGAATCGTTTCAAGTTCGGCTGCTTCTTCCGCCTGAGGATCGGCCTTCGATTTACTGCTTGTCGTTTTTTTCAAAGTCGTAGTCATCAAATTCCTCTTCAGCCATCGCTTTGAGCCGCTTACGCTGTTGGCGTTTATCACCCCAACGCTTGCGGGCATCCAGCCCGATGTAAATTGCAAAGCCGCCCAGCGTTCCAGGGATAAGAAGTTTGTAAGCCAGGTTGACCGCATACAACAATGGTGTCTTTTCCCAACTCGGCGTGTAATGACTCAGCCAGGCTTGGGGGAAACGAATGGATGCTTCTTCGTGACACTGCTGGCAGGTCTTCTGTAAATTGGTTGGGTAAACAGACGAGAGCGGATCATCCACGCGGCGGATGTTATGGATCCCGTGACAATCAAAGCACACCGCTTTGTTGCTCGAAAGTCCGCCCTTCTCGCGGAAGAGATTAACCGTTCGGCCATGGAAATCGTCAAGATAAGTATTGAAGACAGCCGTCGAAACGCCGTACTTCTCCATCAACGACGCGTTGTTGTGGCACTTCCCGCAAATCACAATGCTGTCGCCGCGAAAAGACGGATCGCGCGGCCCGCGCACATTGTGAACTCCGTGACAGTCAATGCAACTCGGCACATCCGGGTTGGATTCGTTTTCGAGCGCCGCCCCATGCACACTGCTTTTATAGGATGAATAAACCGCCTCATGGCACACCGCGCAGGTCTGCGAAATTTTCGAGCGCGGTTCATCGGGCGGTGTCATCTCATGACTGCCGTGGCAATCCATACAAACGGGCGCCTGGGTATTACCGCTGTTTAAAACTTTGACATGCGCGCTGTCTATCGTTGAATCAAATTCCTTTTCATGGCATGGGCGGCAATACTCATTGATCGGCAGGCTCATCGCGCGCTGATCGGCATAAGGAAGATCCACGCGCATCGCAACAAACTTTGTCTGCATGTTACCGCCCTGCTCGTCGTGACATTCCATGCAGGTTACTTGCTTGGTCTCGTTATGTGGATAACCGCTGATGTTTGGGTGACAGGCCGCGCATTGCAAGCCCTTCTTGCCATGCACCGATCTGCCATAATGATCCTGGGAAACAAACAAAGAAATTTCCTGGCGGTTTTCAAAGACGCCCGTGAATTGCGGATCAGAGTGGCACATCAAACAATTGCTGTGCGGCTCAGCATCCAACGGGACGGGGGGAGTGACCAAATTCCGGGAGGCGGGCGTCGCTTCAATCGGGACCTGTGTGCGGGTCGCCGTTACAACGGGCGTTTGCGTGCCGATTGCCTGTGCGCTGACCCCGACAGTTGACGCGCTCCAACCAACCCAGGAAAGAACGGCCATGAATCCCAAGCCGATCACAAACTTGCGAAGTTCACGGTTTCCAATCAATGCAGATCTCCTTGCTTTATCCAACGGCCTGACTCACGGGAAGATTCTTGGCCGCTTCTTGCGGGATTTTTCCAGAATGATGGCTCCGCGACTGACGGATAATGTCCACTACTTCTCTCACCTCTTTGGCAGGATATTGTTCGCTTTCAATAACTTGAATGTTCTGCTCTCCCAGGCGCAGGTAGATCACCATCAGGTTGGGCAATAAACTCAGCATACGCTTCAATGAACATGTCTCAAGTTGCTGGGGTTCGATTTCCTCCAAAATAATGACCGATGGGTGAAAAGCAACGATCTGAGTCAGCACATCAGCCTGGTTTACATCAAACACCTGCAATTCGAGCGAATCCAAGTATCCGCGCAAACGGGAGATAAGCCCTTCGGCGAGCAAAGAATGATCTGTCAATATGGCAATCTTGGAATCCATCATGCTAATCATTAATTAATACTTCTCTAGACAATTGTGACTAATTGCACAATTAGTATATTAGAGGCCGTGTTTTAATCCAACACTAAGGAAGGTAGATGTCAATCCATAAGAGGGTAGTATTTCCTCATGCTTCTCTATCCAACCAGGTAGGAGTCAAACTACCCGCACAGAAAGTAGATTAAAGAAAAACGGCTGTTCAATCTGAACAGCCGTTGGAAATTGAAATGAACAAATCTATTTTGGCGGAATATCTTCTTTGAGCAATCCGTTGCGCATGGCAAAAATTGCCGCTTCCATCCGGGTATGAACGTTGAGCTTTTGCAAAATATTCTTTATGTGATATTTCACTGTGTTCTCACTCAATGAGACCCTTTCAGAGATTACCTGATTGGAATGTCCGTCAGCGACCAGCCGTAAAATCTCAATCTCGCGATCTGACAATGCCACGCCCAACTTCGGGGTTTCCTTTTGGGCGGAAAGATCGGCCAGATTTTTCATCACCTTGGTGGTTGCCGCGCGGGTGATCGCGGCTTCGCCGCGTTGCAACCCATCCAGAGCCTTGAGGAAGGCTTGCGAATTAAGATGCTTGAGAAGGTAGCCATTCGCGCCTGCCTTGATTGCCTCAAGCAGGTTATTTTCATCGTCTGAAACGGTCAGCATGACAATCTGCGTCTCTGGAAGTTTTACCCTAATCTGTCGCAAAGCCTCCAGCCCATTCATGATCGGCATATGTAGATCCAATAGAATCAAATCCGGTCGAAGGGTCATAGCCTGTTCCACGGCGCTCTGTCCATCGCCTGCCTGTCCGACTACTGTGAAATCGGCCGCCTCGAGCAGGCTGACTAGGCCGTCACGAAAGAGAGAGTGATCGTCTGCAACTAACACCCGCATCGGTTAAACCTCTTCCAACTTGACTCGCACCGTAACACGCACACCCTGGCCGGGCGCAGAGTCCAGTTTGAATACTGCTTTAATTTTTTCGGCGCGCTCCCCCATCGTCCGAAGCCCAAAATGAGGCGGCTTCCAAAAACTATTTTGCCAGGGATCAAACCCGATTCCATTATCTTGAATTTCAATCAGAAGCTCCGCATCTTCTATAAGAACTATAATTTTAGCTTCCGTGGCCGACGCATGCTTTCGGATATTACTAATCGACTCTTGAACGATACGAAGAAGATGAAGTTCCGTCTCAGGATCAATATGCAAGGGTTCCACACCCGGGCCGACATCCAACGTCACATTTAGATTGCTCAAGCGATTGCACATTACAACGTAATCCTGCAAGTTTTTGATCAGGCCACTGCCGCTTTGTCCCACCAGTCTCAATCCAATAATTGATGCGCGCACCTCGGTGGCCTGTTTTTGAACAGCGTCCTCCATCTGGGACAATTGTTCATCAGCCGCCGTAGTGCGCTCTTTGCTCAAAAGCACACGTGTTGCTGAGACCTTGGCGTTTAGGTAAGCCAGCAACTGGGCAATTCCGTCATGTAATTCATGAGCGATCCTCTCACGCTCCTCGGCTATTGCCTCCTGCCGCACAATAGCAATATCATTTTGCTCTTTTTGATGGCGTTGAAGCACATCGGCTATATTGTTGAAGTAGTCCGCCAAACGGGTGATCTCATCCTCTGTTCGCCAGCGTTTGGGCACACGAACCGAAAAATCACCCGCTGCGAAGGCGGCCAGTGATTTATAAAGAACCTCCACGCGCTGTACGATTAACCATTGGATCAATAGGTATGCCAACAATCCCACCATTACCACTGAGAGAAGAGAAAATAAAATATTATAGGTCTGGTCATCTCTCATGTGTTCTTGTATTTTCATAAGCGGCGCATCAATCACGAGAACGCCAAGATGAACACTATCCGCCGAATGGCAAGCCTGACATTCTGGCTCATTAGGGATTGGCGTGACCACTCGCAATACACCTTCGCCAACCAGCAAACGAGTAACGCGCGGACGAGTAGCCGGAGGATATTTATGGCATTCCGAGCAGCCTGCCTGATCTGTCTGCACGATCCTGCCAATGTCTGCCGGATTGGTGCTTTCCATGATACGGAAATTCGAGTTGATGATCCATATTTGTTTTATGGATGGATTGCTGCCAATATTATTAAGGATTCGAGTAATCACTTGTCGGTCATTTCGCAACATGGCATGCTTTAAACCTGATAAAGCCATGTCGCCCAATTGAATTGTTGATGTCTCTATTTGCTCTTCCAACTCTCCTTGCTCACGGACATTATGCAGATAAGATAAGGCAGATAACGCCAGCAGCATCGGTATGACAAAAACAATGACAACCTTTATGCGCAGGCCGACCTTGAATAATTTCGAACGCAGTATGGCATCAATAATTTTCATCCGCAACACTAGTTAACAATTTTGATGATTATATCTCCGATTATATTAAGTTTTAGTTTCCGCTAACATAAAGCGGGAATTTCTGTTCTTGGAGCGTTTTTTGCCATTTGTGCCAGGTGGCCTTTGGGTAAATGGGCAGTGGCCGAATTCTTTTGGGTTTTCGATCCCAAAATCCTGTGGGGAGTCGCGGAGCAGGCCGCGAGGGTCAATGTCAGAATTAAGAGTGAGGGAATCAGGAAGCGTTTCATTTTGTCTCCACAAGAGCGGGTTGAAGTTTTTGTCGTTCGCGATATAGCACGAAGAGCATGACGCCGATGCCAATCAAATTCATGGCGAGGCCGACCAGCATGAAGGGACGCTGGTAGCGCGTGAGGAAACTGGCGGCGGCGCTCAGGCCGAGGATGGGCAGAACGTCGGTGACGTGGTGAATGCAACACGCGATCATTGCGGTGGCGGATGTGCCGCCGCTGGCGCTCATCATCGAACCTGCATGACCTGTGGATGTGATTGGAATGAAGAGGCGGAAGCGCAGGATGGAATAGAGCGCGGCTTGCACGCCAAAGCCGAGCAGGAATGCCGCGAGGGGGATGAGAATTCGTTTCACCGTTAATCTCCTTTGGCGTCATCATAGTCCTGGCAGGGATAGGCGTCTTGCGCCAAGTTGCGCGTTCGGCCAATAAGCGATTCTGCCTACGCAGGTATGCGTAATGTTGCGCTCCAACAAAAGATGGGATTTCAATAGAATAGAAGCACCTGAGGCGCTTATGAGTATTTCACCATTTTTATCCATCAACCATCCCTGCGACCAGGCCCTGCGTTGGACAAAGAGACGCTTGTCACAGGCGGGACTGCGCGCCGTGCAAACCTTCGACCTGCATACCGCGCGCGCGGGACAGCACGACTGTCCCTGCCCCAATCACGGGACGGAGGAGTGCGACTGCCAGATGGTGATCCTGCTTGTGTATGGAAGCACGGAAGCGCCCGTCACTCTCTTCCTGCATGGTAACGACGGGCAGACGTGGCTTTCGATCGCGGACGAGCCGCGTCAACGCGTGGACTCAAAACTGCTGGCGGGAATCAGGCAGGCACTGGAACCACCTGTATCTGTTCCGCAAGGTGTATAGGCTAAATGGCCTATCGTGGCACGCGTCAAATCGCGCTGGCTGGAGTAGGGGAAATTCCTTATAGTCAGGCGCTATCCAGCTTTTGAGAGGAAATAACGATGAAGAAAATATTGGTATTTGCAGTGATCGGATTGACATTGATTTTGTCCGCATGCGCGCCAAACGCTGGCGCGACTCCCGTCGGTGGAATGCCGAACAGCAATATGAATAACAACAATGGCAATATACCGATGGGCGGGAACAACCAGCCAGAA
>JAJYOH010000121.1 GCA_021796315.1 Chloroflexota bacterium | reverse complement strand
CTTGAGCGAAGATTTTGCTGATGGTGTTGAAGATGTCGCCTTTGAAGCGCGATGAACCAGGCATGGGCGGGATGGGTTTGCTCGTGGCTTCCTTGATGATGTCATAAAACATCTGCTTGTTTTCAGGAAGCGGGCCGGAGACGAAAAGCCGTCCGCTGGGACTGAGCACGCGGTGAGCCTCACCAAATGTAAAGTCCAGGTTTGATGCGTAATAGATCGCGAAGGCGCTCGTGCAAAGGTCAAAGGTGTTGTCGGCAAATTTGAACGGTTTGTTGAAATCCAAAAATTGAAAGTCGATATTCGCACGAACTTTTTTATTTTTCTCGCGTGCCTTGTCGAGCAATTCTTCCGAGAAGTCACCGCCCGTGATTTTCGCGCCACCTTTAGTATAATCGTTGAACAGGAAGCTGAGCTTGCCCGCGCCGCAACCGACGTCGAGAATGCTCATGCCCGGTTGAGGTTTGAGCAGATCGTTCGTCCATTGATCGATGTTTGCCGATCCATATTTTTCGTGAATGTCGATTCGAGCGAGCAGGTCTTTGCTGGTTTCCTGATAATTGATTTCCATTCTCTCTCCTTTTTCGCAATAAAAACTCTTTGCGATTATACCAAACACAGACTAAAATTCAATGACTGAATTTTGAAGGTCTGAAAAATACATGGAGCAAAAATGTCATCGAAAATTCAATCTGTAAAAGGCACGCGCGAGTTCTATCCAGAAGAGATGGCGCTGCGAAATTTTATTTATGATAAAGTGCGCGCCGCGTCGCAATCTTTTGGCTATCAGGAATGGGACGCGCCTTTTATCGAAACGATCGATCTTTACGCCGCGAAAAGTGGGGAGGAACTTGTCAAGAAGCAATCGTTTGTTTTTGAAGATCGCGGTGGAGACCTGGTCACACTGCGCCCCGAACTCACGCCGTCGCTGGCTCGCATGATCGCAGCCAAACAAAATGAATTAATTTTTCCGGTGCGCTGGTGGTCGTTCGGTCCGTTCTGGCGTTATGAGCAGCCGCAAAAAGGACGCGCGCGCGAATTCTTTCAGTGGAACATCGACATGCTCGGAGTCAGCTCGCCGGAAGCGGACGCGGAATTGATTGCGGTCGGCGCGACATTTTTGCGCTCGGTCGGGCTGGACCCGCAGCGGGCTGCCGTTTTCGTGAATAATCGGCGTCTGATGGATTCCCAGTTCGATGCCCTCGGCATTCCTCCTGAAAAACGGCTGGATGTCTCGAACATGGTCGATCGCCGCTCGAAGATGGATTCCGCAAAATGGGACGCGTACGTTCTTGATGGCGGACTCACGCAGCAACAGTTGGATGGCTTGAAAAATTTACTCGGCAATTTTGATTTATGGAAACAAAGCGAAGAACTTGTCAGATTATTTGCTGCACTTGAAGCATTGGGCGTGAAAGATTATGTCAAGTTCGATCCGAATATTATGCGTGGCCTTCTTTATTACACGGGTACAGTGTTCGAAGCGTTCGATACTACCGGCTCGTTGAAGCGCGCTATTTTCGGCGGCGGACGTTACGATAATTTATTGGCTGATGTTGGCGGACAGCCGCTTTCGGGTGTGGGTTTCGCGATGGGTGATGTTGTGATCGGAATCATTCTTCAGGAAGCGGGACTTGTGCCGGAGTTCAAACCGAGTCCGGCTCAAGTGTTAGTCACTGTGTTCGATGAATCTTTATGGATGAAATCTTTTACGTTGGCGGGCGATTTGCGAAAAGCAGGTTTGAATGCGATGGTTTATCCGGAGCCCGTGAAATTGCAAAAGCAATTCAAGTTTGCAGATAAGATGAAGATGCGCGTTGCGCTCGTTGTCGGGCCGGATGAAGCGGAAAAAGGTCAAGTAGTAGTGAAAGATTTGTTAAACGGCAGCCAGCGGATTGTCCAGAAAGAGGCGATGTTGGAAGTTGTCGGGAAAATCCTTGCGAGCGTTTAATCATAATGATATAATCTCACCCGCTAAACGGTGCCTGTAGCTCAATGGCAGAGCGCCACACTGTGGATGTGGATGTTGTGGGTTCGAAACCCATCAGGCACCCAAAACGCCCTCGCAAAGAGGGCGTTTGTATTTTATTAAAAAGGTTGATTGCAGAATTGTTAAACTAACATAAGTGTTAAGAATCTATCTTGTTATTTTACTTGAAGTAGATATAATAAAAATATCTCTGGAAGGCCTTCAGAGAAATTCAATCGAAAGGAGAATATGTAAAATGTTATTCGCCCCGAAGGAAAAAGGCCAGGGTTTGGTTGAGTATGCGCTGATTCTTGTTTTGGTTGCCATTGTTGTTATCGCGGCCCTGATGGTCCTCGGCCCGATCATTGGTAACTCGTTCAGCACGATCAACAACAGCCTTAATAAAGTCTAGTTGTAAGATTTTGGAAAGCAGTGGGACTCTGTCGAACAGACAGAGTCCTTCTTTTTTTTATCAACATGTTTTTGCCATTTTTCTTGTATAATTCATGTGATATAAAACTATAAAGTTTTTGTACGAGAGGAGAAATCTATGCGCCGCGGGCGAATTCTCATTTTTATACTTTTGATTGTAGTAGTGGGGCTGGTTGTGGCTTTTGTGGCTTTGCGTACTTTGTTGCAGCCTGCAACACCGCAAGCTCCAGTGAATGTGCAAGTATATGTTGCCAGACAAAATATCCCTCAGGGCGGAAAAATCACCGAGGATCTTTTAACCACCATTACCCTGGCTCAAGATCAAGTGACCGCAGTGGAATACACAACGGATAAAAAGGCCGATCTTCTGAATAATAAAGTAGCCAAATTCCCCCTGGATCAAGGGGTGGTGATTACTAGTTCAATGGTGGCAGATGCATCGCAGGCAGTTACTATTGCCGGTCCGCAATGGGCTGCTTTGATTCCTCCGGGCATGACTGCGATTTCCATCCCAACATCCCGTTTGTCTCTTGTAAGTTATGGCGTTAGCGATGGAGCTCATGTTAATGTTAATGCGTGCTTCTTGTTTGTGGATGTTGATCCTGCGTTTCAGACAGTTTTGCCAAACAAATTTGATGCCTTGACCGGGGTTGCGGCGGGCGGCAATATTAGCGTTGGCGGCGGGTCGGGGGCGGGGGTGCAGGGACGTGCAGAATTAGATCCGTCATTTTTATTGCCCTTTTATCTAGTGCCAAGCGAGGCGCAACGCCCGCGCCCAACCTGTCAGGCGGTATTTCAAAATGTGGTCGTTATGAAACTCGGCAACTTCTCGCTTGCACCAACTAGTGATACGACTGCTGCCGCAGCGAACCAGCAGGCTGCCGCTCAACAGCAGGCTGCTGCGCCTGCTGCCCCTGACATTGTTACTTTAATTGTTTCACCACAGGATGCGGTGACACTTTCCTACTTAGTTTATACGAATGCACAACTCATGATGACACTTCGCAATCCAAGCGATGACTCTCGTATGGCAACAGAGGCAGCGACTCTCCAATTCCTTTTGAGTCAATATAATATCCCGGTCCCTGCCAAGCTGCCTTACGCATTAAATCCGCGCATTGATACTCTTACAGCTCCTTCTTTGCCGAACGATACGGCTACGGTTCAGCCTAAACCATAGTCATGTATCTTAGATGTTCTATGATGTGTTTCAAGGAGATTTATGACGGCGAGTGACAAGATTCGGGTTCTGATTGTGGACGATGTCGCGGATACTCGAGAGAATGTGCGAAAACTGCTTCAATTTGAAGCAGATGTTGATGTGGTCGGCGCGGCTCGTTCCGGAAAGGAAGGCATTCAGCTTTCCCGGGAACTCGACCCCGACGTTATTTTGATGGATATCAACATGCCTGATATTGATGGCATTTCCGCAACCGAATCCATTCGTCAAAAATCGCCACATATACAGGTTGTTATCTTATCGGTGCAGGGCGACCAGAATTATATGCGCCGCGCAATGTTGGCGGGCGCACGTGATTTTTTAACGAAGCCGCCAATGGGAGACGAATTGATATCAGCTGTCCGCCGCGCAGGCGAGATGGCTCGTTTGGAACGAAGTAAGAGTGCTCAAGCTCGTATCGCTCCTGTTGTTCCGAGTGGTGCGGCAGGGGCACCTGTCAGTGCCTTGGGTTTGGCGCAAGGAAAGATCGTGACTGTGTATAGTCCAAAAGGCGGAACTGGTTGCACGACTCTGGCTGTCAACCTGGCATTGGCCCTTCATAACGAAGACACGCGAGTGGTCCTGGTAGATGCGAATTTGCAATTCGGCGATGTGGCGGTTTTTGTGAACGAGCAGGGGAAGAATACGATCATTGATCTTGCCCCACGTGTCGACGAATTGGATCCGGATATTGTCGAAGAAATCATGATCAAACATGAAGCGTCCGGTATTCATATCCTTGCCGCTCCCCAACGTCCTGAAATGGCCGAGAAGGTTTCCGCGGACCAATTTGGGAAGGTACTCAATTATTTGCGCCGCATGTATGCTTATGTTGTGGTAGACACTGCGCCAATTTTGACCGACATTACTTTATCGGCAATCGATGCAAGTGATACGATTGTGTTGATCACAACACAAGATATCCCTGCTATCAAAAATGCCCGCTTATTCCTTGATTTGTTGCAAACGATGGGTATTGACCGTGAACGAATTGTCTTCACAATGAATCGCTTTGATAAGCGGATTGCCATTACGCCTGAACGAGTTGGCGAGAATCTGAAACAGGAAATCAAAGCCGTAGTTCCTTTGGATGAAAGGGTTGTCATCCCTGCTGTTAACCGCGGTGTGCCTTTTATGTTGGATAATAAGTCCCAACCGGTAGCCAGAGGAGTCTTTGGGTTAGCGGAAGCAGTTCGAGCGCAACTGGCGGCTGTTGAGGCAAGTGAAGCGCCCGTTGCGAAGCGTTAGGAGAGATAGTTATGTCTTTATTGAAACGTATTGAGCAGGGGCAGGGAAGCGGAAAGGAACAGGGTCCTGCTCCGTCTCAGCCATCTGGCGCAGGGGCTGGACAGAGTGGTGATAGCTCGCGGCTTTCTTCTTTGCAGGCGCGCCGCGTAAGCGCCCCAGTCACTTCTCCGCAAGCAGGCTCTTACTTTGACTTAAAAACACGTGTGCAGAATAAACTGCTTGCCGAGCTTGACCCATCCATGGATGTTACGCGTACTGACGATGTCCGCCGGACAATTCAGGAGTTGTTTGAGCAAATCCTGACTGAAGAAAACATCGTTCTTTCCCGACCCGAACGGGCGCGGCTATTCGAGCAGATTGCCGCTGAAATTCTAGGGTTTGGTCCGCTTCAGCCATTGTTGGAAGATGAGACTATTACTGAAATCATGGTGAACGGCGCCAAGAATATTTATATTGAACGAAAAGGTAAACTGCATCGTGTGCCGGTCACTTTTGAAAACAACGATCATGTTTTGCGCATCATTGACCGAATTGTGGCGCCTTTAGGGCGTCGTATCGACGAAGCTAGTCCGTACGTTGATGCTCGTCTTCCAGACGGCTCGCGCGTTAATGCGGTAATTGCCCCAATCTCGCTGGTTGGTCCGGTGCTGACGATTCGAAAGTTTTCCAAGAATCCGATCACGATTGAGCAGATGATCCAATTTGGATCTGTCACGCAGGAAGCGCTTCAATTTCTAAAAGCCTGTGTAGAGGCACGACTAAATATTGTGATCTCGGGAGGAACTGGCTCCGGCAAAACAACGTTATTGAACATCCTCTCCAGCTTTATTCCAGCAGATGAACGTATTGTGACCATCGAAAACGCGGCTGAATTGCAGTTGCGGCAGGAGCATGTTGTTACACTGGAATCGCGTCCGCCCAACATTGAAGGCCGTGGCGAAATTACGATTCGTATGCTGGTGGTCAACGCCTTGCGTATGCGTCCTGAGCGAATTATCGTGGGCGAAATTCGTGATGAGGCGGCCCTCGATATGTTACAGGCTATGAACACGGGCCACGATGGCTCCATGACTACTTTGCATTCAAACGGCCCGCGCGATACATTGTCCCGCCTGGAGACAATGACCCTGATGGCTGGCATGGATCTTCCGTCACGGGCCATCCGCGAGCAGATTTCATCAGCTATTAACTTAGTAGTCCACCAATCACGTATGCGCGATGGTACTCGTAAAATTGTAGCGATAACTGAAGTCAGCGGCATGGAAGGCGATGTCATTACCATGACCGATCTGTTTGTCTTTGAACAAACAGGCGTAGAGAATGGACAAATCATTGGACGGCTTCGCCCCACAGGCTTGCGTCCGAAGTTTATGGATACGATTGAGGCTGCGGGTATTCATTTGCCCCCATCCATTTTTGGTATTGGCGAGCGCCGTCGTTACTAATAATCGAGTTGGCTGATCGATAAGAGGAAACCCTTAAGAATGAACATGGCTTTAATTATCATTATTGGCGGGGTCATTCTAATTGTCCTTTTGATTATTGGGGTAATTGTTTCATCTTCCAGTGAACGGACATTGGTTGAACAACGTCTCGGCCAATATTTAGGCGAAGATAAACAAGCAGCAGATAAAGAAGCCCAGCGTACGGCTTTGACTGATTGGGTTTCAAAGCGAGTTGAACGGACTTCGTTTGGCGACCGCATCAGCCGTGAATTGGCGCGCGCCGATATGAAGTTTAAAGTCGGCGAATATTTCGCCCTGATCTTTATATTAACAGTGGCAGTTGGCGGTATTACCTGGTTTATTGGCGGCAAGTCCATTATTTCCTTTCTGATCGGCGCAGTCGTTGGTTTCTTTTTGCCTGGTTGGTATGTGAATCAGCAAAAAGCAAGGCGTTTAAATAAATTCAACGACCAACTTGCTGATATGATTAACTTGATGGTAAATGGTTTGCGCGCTGGTTATTCCACCATGCAAGCAATGGAAGCGGTCAGTAAGGAGTTGCCGTCGCCTATTTCGGATGAATTCCGTCGTGTAGTACAGGAGATGCAAATCGGTATCTCAATGGAGGCCGCGCTTGAAAATCTTTTGCGGCGTATTCCCAGCGACGACCTGGATTTTATGGTGACCGCCATTAATGTGCAACGTGAGGTGGGCGGGAACCTGTCTGAAATCCTTGATACTATTTCATTTACTATCCGTGAACGTGTGAAAATTAAAGGCGAAATTCGCGTTATGACCGCCACAGTCCGTGCTTCAGGAACTCTCCTTTCATTGATTCCGATTGTCTTAACTGTTATTTTGTGGTTCCTTAATCCAAAATATTTAGGATCTTTCATGGACGCAGGGATATACTGTGCGGTTGGAGCGGCCGTTCTTGTAACATTTTTGATCAGCTCGGGTTATTTCATTATGATGAAGATTGCAGATATCGAGGTGTAGCATGGCGATCTTTATATGGGTAGTGGTTATTGTTGTAATCATAGGCGGGGTCGTTGCATTGATCGTAGCAGGTATGCGGACCGCCCAGGGCCAGGAGGAAGATGATCCTCTAATGGCTCGCCTTGCAGAGGCCACCCAACGCGGTGATGTGGTGTCGTCTCTCGAACAAATCGAAATGCAGCAACCTTTCAATCAGCGCGTTATCCTGCCTTTCCTGCGCCGGGTTGGAGAGGTGTCTACCCGGTTTACACCGCAGAAAGCGCTTGAAGATACAACCCGTAAATTAGAGTTGGCTGGAAATCCAGGGCGTATTGATGCTGGAGCTTTTCTTGCATCCCGATTTGTTGTCGCAACAGTATTTGGCGGGTTGTTGCTCATGGTTGCCATCTTCTCGCCAAATAGATGGGCGCTTGGACAAACTGTCCTGGTGGTCGCTATATTTACAGCACTCGGCTTTTTCTTTCCTCAACTATGGCTTCAGGGCCGCATCAATGCGCGGCAAAAGGATATTCGTAAGGCCATGCCGGACGCGCTTGACCTTTTGACGATTTGTGTGGAAGCCGGACTTGGATTTGAAGCAGCCATGTCAAAGGTCAGTGAAAAATGGGAAAACCAGTTGTCTGTCGCCTTGTTGCGCGCCATTCGTGAAATTCAATTGGGCAAACCGCGGCGCGATGCTTTGCGCGATATGGCAGAACGCATTGGCATCCCGGAAATGACCAGCTTCGTAGCCGCGGTAATCCAAAGTGAGATACTTGGTGTAAGTCTTGCGAAGGTCCTTCGCATCCAATCTGATCAGATGAGAGTTAAGCGCCGTCAGCGCGCACAAGAGGAAGCCGGTCAGGCGCCAATTAAAATGATTGTCCCCCTGGCTTTGCTGATCTTCCCATCCATTTTTATTATTCTTTTGACGCCGGCCGCCATTCAAATGAGTCGCGCATTTACACATTAAAAATTCAAGGGGTATAACAATGCCTGGTTCTTCCCCGGCATATTCACTATATCGTCTTTTGTGGAGCGGATTGGATTTACTTTTTCCGCCTGTTTGCGGTGGCTGCGGCAGGCCCGGTTCGCGCTGGTGTGATACCTGCCAGCAAAACCTTCCCAAACTCCCTGAACCTGTTTGTGATGTTTGTGGAATCCCGCTTGATGTGGCGGGTCTTTGCGCGGACTGCCAGCGGGTGCGGCCTCGATTTAACGCTCTCCGCTCCTGGTCCGCGTTTGACGCGCCGGTACGCAACGCTCTGCATCGTTTGAAATATCGTCAAGATGTAGGATTGGGCGATGCGCTCGCGGCTGGTTTGTCGGAGTATGTTGTCGGTTTAAATTGGCCGATCGATGTTATCGTGCCGGTCCCGCTAGGTCATAAACGAATGCAGGAACGGGGTTATAATCAAGTTGGTTTGATCGCGCGTCCACTGGCACTCTCAATGCGAATTGCCTACGCTCCTCATGCTCTTAGCCGCGTGCGGGAAACCCGCACGCAAGTTGGTCTGACAAAATTAGAGCGACGCGATAATGTGCGCGGCGCATTTCGAGCTGAGGGGAAGCGTGTAAAAGATCAAGTCGTTTTGTTGATGGATGATGTCGCCACAACGGGATCCACTCTTTCGTCCTGCGCCGAGGCGTTTTACGCCGCGGGAGCGCGGGACGTTTTTGCTTTGACGGTGTCTCGCGCGTTGACGCGGCACGGTTTGCATGGCGCGTGAGTAGCTTGGTCTGCACCCACATTATTTTATAAGGAGGCCCTATGGCAACCAAAGTGGAAGTTCAGGCCCGTAACATTCGATTGTCGGAACGTATCAAGGAGCATGTTGAAAAAAAGGCCGGTAAGTTGGATCATTACCTGCCCGCAATCGAGGAGGCATACGTTGAGCTGACGCATCTCAAATCGGCTCGTGATGCCAATGACCGCAATGTGGCGCAAGTCACATTGCGCGGAAAGGGGTTGCTTCTTCGGACGGAGGAGCGTGCCGATGAAGTGTTGGTGGCTTTTGATACGGCCATTGATAATTTGCATCGCCAGATTGACCGGTACAAAGGGCGGCACTATCATGGCCGTGGTGATGGGCGGTCGGCGTCAGATGTAATAGAGGAAGAGCCTGCTCTGGTGGATGAAACAGGCGAGCTGCCTCCGTTGATAGCGCGCCGAAAACATTTCCGTATTTTACCCATGAATGAATTGGAAGCTGTCGAGCAAATGAAGCTGCTTGGTCACGATAACTTCTTTGTTTTTTACAATGCCGAGACCAGCAAGGTCAATGTTTTGTATCGCCGCCGGGACGGCTCGTATGGCTTGATCGAGCCTGAGATCGGATAAAATACGTTTACGACAAATTCATATCGCTGGCCCGGCAAATGGCCGGGCCAGTCTTTTTGGAGCAAAGAGATGAACGGTTTAGATTTTGATGACGATATGACAGAAGAAGGATTTGCCGACAGCGGCGTAGATACTCACGCGGCTGAGGAAGCCATCTTGCATTTGATTAATGCGCTTGGGGAAAATCCCGAGCGGGAAGGATTGAAGAATACTCCCAAGCGCGTTGCCAGAATGTATTTAGAGCTGTTAAGCGGTTATCAGGCAGACCCGCAGAAAGTCGTGAATGGCGCCCTGTTCAATATTACCTACGATGAAATGGTCATTGTGCGTGACATTGAATTTTACAGCTTGTGTGAGCATCACATGCTGCCTTTTCTGGGGCGCGTCCACGTTGCTTATATGCCGGCCGGGAAAGTGATTGGGCTTTCAAAGATTCCCCGCCTGGTTGATGTTTATGCCCGCCGCCTGCAGGTGCAGGAACGAATGACGCGCCAGATTGCCGATATTATTCAGGAGCTGCTGGAGCCAAAAGGCGTGGCTGTAGTTGTTGAGGGTCTGCATTTGTGTTCGATGATGCGCGGTGTCAAGAAGCATGGCGCGCGCATGACTACGTCTGCAATGCATGGCTCGTTCCGCACTAATCCGGCAACGCGCCAGGAATTCCTGGATAATATTTCGCGCGGCGCGGGGCCTCTTCAGATTTAAACTGTTGGACTTGCTGGTAATGATACATCCGAGCGCTGCACGATCCAGATTTGAGAACGCAACAATCTCGAAGCTGCGCTCATTTTTTTGTGGGTAATGGGATGCAATAGTTTAGGGGCGATGTCTGCCATTGGCACCACGATAAAAGCGTAATTCCAAAATTCCAAATTGACTGGATCGCCATCTGCCATAACGATGTCAATGTCAATCGTGCGTGGCGCATTTTTGTTTTCGCTACGTACACGTCCCAGCCTGGACTCGATGGGATGGATGATTTGTTCCTTTAGATTTTCGGGGGCAATCGGAGTGATAAACAGCAAACATAAGTTCAAAAAGTTTGGTCCATTTGCGCCGACTGCGCGGGACTCCCAGACCGTTGAAATCTTCATCACCTGACCATGTTCGCGCAACAGGTCAATCGCCTTTGGCAAATATGTTTCCGGTTGGACGTTTGAGCCAAGGCTCAGAAATACTTTGTGTGACTCACTCATCGCGGCTGCGTTCTATCTCCACGCCGACCGAATTTGAAAATCGAACTGCACCTGGCTTCTCTACTCGGACAATCACTTTCTGCACTAATTTTTCCTGCAAACACAATTTTGCCAGGTCGTTTGCCAGCGCTTCAACGGTCAGGCGCCTGGCGGCCTCTGCGTGTGCCTGCACTTTTTTTGCCAGGGTTCGGTAATTGACACAGTCTTCAATGCTATCTGTTTCGGCGGCGCGGCGTGTATCCGTGAAGACCGTGATATTGATCAGGATTTCCTGCGGCTGGTCGCGTTCCCAATCATTGACGCCGATAATCCCGCGTGCTGCCAAATCCTTGATGATGACTTTGTCCATCGTTCCTCCACAACAGTTTCTGGTGCAAAAGCCTTGCGAAGGTTTTAAACCTTCGCAAGGATTAAACCAAATGGCGGCCGCCATCCAAATGGATGATCTCGCCGGTGATATAACCTGGCCCCGTCAATAAAAAGATCAGCGCTTCTTCGAGTTCTTCCGGTTTGCTCCAGCGTTCGGCGGGAATGCTTTTTAAAAAATCTTCGCTCACGGGACGATCCGATGGAGGCAGGACCGCACCTAACGCCAGGCCATTGACTGTGATGTTTGGAGCCAAACTGACCGCCAGCGATTTTGTCATGGCGGCCAGCGCAGCTTTGCTGACAGTGTAGGGAAAATGGTCGGCGCCGGGCCGAAGCGCGCGCCAATCCAAAATGTTGACGATGTGTCCAATTTCGTTGTTGCTCTCGCCGCCGTCCTCGGCGGCGAGGACGCCGCCTTGAGCAGATGCAAAAAATTGTTTTGCAAATGCTTGACTCAAAAGAAACGGCGCAGTCAGGTTGATTGCCAAGTGACGTTCCCAATCTGCCAGTTTGGTGTCCTGCAGGGTGAGCGGCTCAAAGATTGCGGCGCTATTAATCAGCGCGTGAAGTACGCCGATTTTGCCGGCCTGTGAAATTAGGTTTGCAACCTCGTCAGCTTGACTCAAATCAGCTTGGATGGTCCACGCTTTTCGTCCAAGTGATGCGATTTCTTTTTTTGAT
>JAJYOH010000596.1 GCA_021796315.1 Chloroflexota bacterium | reverse complement strand
TGCGAAAGCGGAAAACTGGTGAAGGAAACAAATTTCCTTGGGCTTTCTTTGAGTTCATTGTATGTCAACATTCGCCTATCATAACCCTATTCCCGATAAAGTCTATTAAAAATCACATCACCCATATATGATGGTCTGGGGGAATGATTCCTTGATGTATCTTTATTTTGTGGGCGCGGAGGGGCTCGAACCCCCGACCTCATGTGTGTGATACATGCGCTCTAACCAGCTGAGCTACGCGCCCGGAGTGTTCGGGATTATAGCCGAGATAACTGCCTTTCGCAAGCCTGACCTACGGAGATGGCAAAACATCCCACGGATTGATGACCGTCGACGTTGTGCGGATCTCAAAATGCAAATGCGGGCCAGACGCATGACCGGTCGCGCCGGCCGCACCGATGGTCTGTTTTTGACTTACATTATCTCCACAACTTACAAAGATCTGGCTCAAGTGCGCGTATAACGATTGAAAGCCAGTGCCATGATCGATCATGATCATATTGCCATAACCATAGTTATTCCAGCCGGAGTACACAACCACGCCGCCATCAGTTGCATAGATGCTGTCTCCCAAATTGGCGGCCAGATCAATTCCCAGATGGTTGGTCTTGACGGAATAATCGAAACCTGAAAGATAATGCCTGTCTGTTGGATAAACGAAAGTACCATAACCGATTGCGCCGCCATTGACCGCAGGGCAAGAGCCTGGGCCTCCCACTTGAGCGGAAGCCGGATTGCTGCGGGTGATCCCCAACGGCACAGAACCTGGCGCGTGATATTGATAGACTCCGCCCGGTATCACGATCCACGTTCCGGGTTGGATGTTCGGATGGGCATAATCGCCAATCGTGGCCGGGTCCAGATGATTGAGCGGATAGTTGACAATATCCTCCGGCTTCACTTTATAAAACGCTGCCACTCCATTTAAACCTTCACCGGCCTGCCATTCCCGATAAACGCCGTCGACCGGCAGGATGGTCAATACTTGACCAGCCTTGAGATTATGCGGGTCGTCCAGCAGGAGATAGTAATTCGCCGCAAATACTGTCTGTGGTTGAAGGCCGTTGTTCGCGGCAATGCCAGATACTGTGTCGCCCGGTTGCACCGTATATTTTGTGATGTCCTGACGGGCCCGTTCCGAGACATTAGTGTGCAGATTAATCTGGCGCAGGATGCCGAAGGATGACAAATCAAGCGGCGCTGATGAGGTGGTTAGGAGTGCGTTCGCTGCCGGAGTCGGACCTTGCAATGGCCCACCGTTTCCCTGAGCCTTTGCATCCGGCTGACGGAAATACATCTGCGTCAGCCAGATCACGATCACGATTGCCAGCACTGAAAAGATATTGGTTGCGGCGCGCAACAACGACTCGCCCAGTCCCATCTGGATTAGGCTTTGCATCCAGTTTGAAGCGCGACTTGGTTTGGGGGCGGAGGAGGTTTCTTTCGGCTCAGATTCCCCTGGTTGAGCCGTTGATCTTTCTTTGAAATTTTTCTGCATTCGTTCTCCGCAAAAAATGATAACATGCCGAAAATTGACCGTCAAGCAAGCTTGCCAAACGCTAACCTGACGTTAAGCCTGCATGCATTCTCTGCACGATAAAATTTATGAAAATAATTTACCTAAACCAACATACTCACGTCTTTGCAAGGGAATTCTTCCCGAAGCAATCCCCAACTTTATGGGAAATTGCTTCGCCGCGAAGAATCACGGCTCGCCAAGACGTAATATTTTTTATTTTGCATACAATTCTCAACTTTACGCAGGTACCACACACTCTGCACGATCAATGGCCGAACTATTTACCAGCGTCGAAACGGGATAGGCCTCCATCAGTTCGGCGGGAAAAGGCTTGATCAACGGTTGCAGGCTTTCGGGAGTCTGAGGCGAAGCCTCCAGCCATTGGGCGTAATCGGTGGGATGCAGGATCACCGGCATTCGGTCATGGATCGGCACCGTGAGGTGGTTGGGCGTGGTCGTGATGATCGTGCATGAACGGGCTGTCGAGCCGTCGGACGCGTGCCACTCGTCCCACAGACCGGCGAAGGCAAACACTCCGCTTTTCTTGAGATGAATGAAATGTGGAATTTTTGTTTTTGTGCCGGGTTGTGATTTCCACTCGTAGAAGCCATCCGCCAAAATCAAACAGCGTTTATATTTATATCCGCCGCGGAAGGACGGCTTCTCGGCCAGCGTCTCGCCGCGTGCGTTGATGAGACGGTTCCCGATGGATGGGTCTTTGGCCCATGAAGGGATCAAGCCCCACATAAAAAAATCCGCGCTGTTTTTGCCGTTGTTCGGGATCGCCAGCACCGGTTGCGTCGGCGCGATGTTGAAGCGCGGCGCAAATTTTGCGGGAAAGGTATAATTCGCAAAAGCGTCTTTTAGATCAGCGGGGTCAACGGTTAAAGTAAATCGTTCGCACATTATCTCCTCAGCTTTCTAAAATCTCCATCGCGCATTGTCACGCCGGTTGCATCCAGATGCTCGAGCAATGCCTGCGCATACTTTCGGCTGGTATCAAAAAGGTCACGCACTTCGGCTAGGCTGATCTGTCCTTTCTGTTCCAGCGCGGTGCGGATCTTTGCGACCATTTCATCATAATCTGCCTTGCGAAAAACCACATCCTGCGAAACGGCGACCAGCTCATTTTTCTCGATCAGCGCGTTGACAATTTCCTCGTCTGTTTCAGCCTGACATTCCTTGACGCTGGGTGGGCTGAACGGACTCTGCGCGAACTTCCGCAT
>JAJYOH010000120.1 GCA_021796315.1 Chloroflexota bacterium | reverse complement strand
TATTTCGTCCACAAAGTATAGCGCTGTTTCCTCTTTTACTGTCCGCCCATTTCCAACCAACGATTTGCGAAAAGATTGCAATCTTTTTGCCAGTTCATTCGATTTTAAATAAACGCCATCAAGCACAGCAACATCCGAAATGTATTTGCGCCTTCGGATAATATGCTGGCAAGCAACCGTTTCGACAAGCGAACGGATGGCCATTCCAAGAAATCTCGCTTGTTCAGCATCTGACTGTCCCGTTGAACCTTCAGCGATATTCAACGATATTGACGTTGCCGCCCGAACGATTTGCGACTTCAGATTGAAATCTTCGCGCTTTGGCAATTTCTCTGCGAGTGCGTAAATCAAGTCAACATATTCTACGGAGAATTTCCAGACATCCAGTTGCTCGAATTTGAAAGGCATAAAACCTCCGCTGACCACAAACCACAGACGACGGACTACGTGTGGTCTGCCGTCCGTCGTCCGTGGTTATTAAAACCTTTCGAGCTTGCTCAGGTCGGCAACCCCGTTCGAGAGCGCCGCGATCCTTTGCAGCAGACCCAGTCGATTCTCCCGCAAGGCTTTGTCATCCGCCATGACCAGCACCTTGTCGAAGAAGGCGGTGATGGGCGGGATAAGCGTTACAACGACCTTGAGGAAAGAATCCACATCGCCGTTAAAGGTTGTGGGTTGCAGGTTGAAGACTTCAAACAGGATGCGTTCTTCCTCTTCGCGCAGATATTTCTCTTTGACTTTGTAGGTCTCCTTCTGGTCACGCGTGATGCGGACACAGCGGGCGAAGCCATCCAAAATCGCTGACCAGTCTGCGCGTCCAACCCACGCCTGAAGCTGTTTCACCGCCCGAGCCGACGCGGCCGGGTTGGATGATTGTACGGCGAGAACTGCTTCCACCACATCAAATTTATAGCCCATGTCTTTCAAGACCACATTCAAGCGGCCCGTGATGAATTCCTGGACTTGCGCCTGCACTTTGTCGCTTACTTCCACAGGCTGAGTCTTCGCAGACTTTTTCACAGCCTCAGCCAAATCGAAGTCAACGTTGTGTTCAATCAATGGCTGGACCACGCCGATCGCGGCGCGGCGCAGACCGAACGGGTCTTTCGCACCGGTGGGAGCTAAACCAGCCGCGAATAAACCAACCAATGAATCAAGCCGGTCAGCCAATGCAACGGCGAGGCCCGCTTTGGTTTGCGGGACGGTTTGATATTGTTCACCAATGGCAACAGCGATATCGTTTTGTTCACCAGAGCGGATGGCATATTCGCGTCCGATGATTCCCTGTAATGATGTCATTTCGGTGACCATTTGCGTGACGAGGTCAGCCTTGCATAGATGCGCGGCACGTTGCGTAGTGCGTAATTCGTGATCCGTAAGTCCGAGTAAGGGAGCGATTTCGTTGACCAGCTTTTCGATGCGCTCGGACTTGTCGAGCATCGAGCCGAGTTTGGTGTGGAAGGTGAGACCAGAGAGTTGCGAACGATAATATTCAAGCGGGTGTTTGACATCTTCGCGGACGAAGAAGTTCGCATCCGCGAAGCGTGCGCCGAGGACGTGTTCGTTGCCTTCTTTGATAATTTCAAGATATTGATCGTCGCCGTTGCGGATGGCGATGAAGTGCGGCAATAATTTGCCCTCACCCTGTTTTCCCTCCCTCACCCCTTGCCCCTCTCCCTTAGGGAGAGGGGTTGGGGCGAGGGTAACAGGAAAATACCGTTGATGTTTCTTCATGGTTGAGATCAACACATCACGCGGCAGGGACAAAAACTCCTGATCGAAACTTCCTAACACAGCCGTTGGCTTCTCAATCAGGTTCGTAACTTCATTCAGCAAACCATCGTCAATGATGGCTTCACCATTCACAGATGAGGCGGCTTTCTTTGCTTGCTCAACGATCATCTGCTGGCGTTCTTTTTTATCGAGCACAATACCTGCTTCGCGAATCGCATCAAAGTATTTATCAGCGGAAGGAATTTTTATTTCAGGAGAACCGTAGGGGCGAAGTCCGCGGGAGACGTTACCAGAGATGACGCCCGCATATTCAAACGGGATGACCGTATTACCGAGCATTGCCACATACCAGCGGATGGGACGCGAGAAGGCAACGCCTGAGCCATTCCAGCGCATAGACTTTTCGAACTTGATACTCTCGACTAATTTGGGTAAGGCGTCCACTAGAACTTCGGGGGTGGGGCGTCCCTTTTTTTTGACGACAGCGAAGACATACTTGCCTCCGCCTTCTTCGCGGACTTGAAGATCTTCAACTTTGACGCCGTTCTTTTTGGCAAAACCTTGCACGGCGGGGGTGTAAGTCGAGATATTATCTCGACCTACGATAATCGCCTTATCCGCGGGCGGACCCTTGACGAGGTCTTCGCGGTCAGGTTGATTCGGGGAGAGAGAGTCAATCGAAACGACGAGCCGCCGCGGGGTCGTAAAGATGCGGACGTCGCCATGAGTGAGATGAAGTTCATCAAGTAAAGTCGGGATACGGGAGGTGAGAGTCACGTAAGCGGAGTCGACATCGTTCGCGGGAAGTTCTTCAACACCGATTTCCAGAATAAATGACGACGGACCACTGACAACGGACGACGCGAGCTTGGCAGTGGTCTGTGGTCTATTGTCCGTGGTCTGCTTGAGAAGCGGATACTCAAGTTCCTTGCGCTGTTCAGCATAACCTTCCGCCACCTTGCGGGCGAGTTCGCGGATGCGTCTAAAAAATGCCTGACGTTCAGCAACGCTGATTGCGCCGCGTGTATCTAAAATATTGAAGCAGTGCGAGCATTTGAGGACGTAATCATGCGCCGGGACGAGCAGACCTTGCGCGAGGCAGGCGTCGGCTTCGGCGGAGTAGAGTTCGTACATCTGGCGGGCGCGCTCCACGTCCGCGACCTCATAATAATATTTGGAATGTTCGAACTCCTCGCGGCGGGTGATCTCGCCGTAGGTCACGCCTGCGCCCCATTCCTCGTCCCAGATGGCTTTGGCGTTGTTGAGCGCGATCAGGATGCGTTCGAGCCCGTAAGTGATCTCGACCGAGACGGGGTCGAGCGGCACGCCGCCCATCTGCTGGAAGTAGGTGAACTGCGTGATCTCCTGCCCGTCGAGCCAGACCTCCCAACCCAAACCCCAGGCGGAGATGGCGGGCTGTTCCCAGTTGTCTTCCACAAAGCGGATGTCGTGCTGGCGCGGGTCGATGCCGAGCGCCTTGAGCGACTCGAGATACAGTTCCTGCGGATTGCCGGGGTCGGGCTTGAGGATGACCTGATACTGGGTGTGCTTTTGGAAACGGTTGGGGTTCTCGCCGTAACGCCCGTCATCGGGGCGGACAGACGGCTCGACGTAAGCCACATTCCACGGCTCGGGTCCGAGCACGCGCAGGAAGGTGGCAGGGTTCATCGTCCCTGCGCCGACCTGGGTGTAGTAAGGTTGTGTGATCAGACATCCATGCGAGGCCCAGAAGGATTGGAGGTTGAGGATGATGGATTGGAAGGAGGATGGCATAGTTTTCAGTGACCAGTTTTCAGTAATCAGATTTTTGTTGCAGGGGGATTATAACTGATGGAAAGGTGATGGATGATTTGCACTTCACGCGACGGGAGAATTGGTTCTGTTTCCAGGAGAGTTTTTCTCCCCCATGATTGTTTTCCGTTTCGCTTTGGTGATATAGGCGTATAATTCGCATACACAGCTATTAAGCTGTATGAACCAATATTGGACTCGCCCACAAATTGGGAAATAACAAGGAGAAGGAATGGACGAAAAACAGTTCAAATTACTGATGGAAGAACTCACGAAAATTAGGAACTTGCTGATATTGAATGCTTCAAAAGCTGGAGCGACTTCACCCGAAATCAGCAAAATCTTAAACACCAGCGATAGCCGTGTTCGACAGATTCTTACAGCTACTGGCGGGAAAAAGAAGAAAGTCGTATCAAACAACCAAGAAGCAGATAATTAACTCGATCAGGAAACCAAAATGCCTGGTAAACCAGAACTCAATCCTGAGATTCTTGATTTTCTGCATAAGAGGTTAGGCAAGCCAGTAAGTACCATCAGGTCAGCAATCTCTGTGCTAAAACGAGAATACACACAATCTACATCGAATGCTGTTGCTCAAATTTATGCTCAACAACATGGCGTATCAGTGCGAAGATTAATTAGCAAAGAAGATAAGTTGACGATACCTTTCGTCAGAATTGAAAAACCAGAGCCATTACGACTTAAGAGAAAAACCAAAGCTGGGGAGCAAATTAAAGAAATCATAAAATTCGAGACTACAGACCACTTTTTGCAAAAACATATACGTGAGATAAACAGAGCCTACGCCAAACAATGTTACACATGTGTTTTTATACTCACAAGAAAAGTTCTTGAAAATATGATAATTGGGATTTTGAAAGCAAAATACCCTACAGACCGCGTTCTTTACTTTGACACAGCCAAAAACAGAAATTTAGATTTCAGCGTGGTTTTAGACAACCTGTTTCAAAAGCGAAACGAGTTTGATAGTGACAGAAAAGAAGCAATAGAGCGTTTACACCAAAAATTAAAACCATTCAAGAATGACGCTAATGATAAAGTTCATTCCCTTTACCATATTGTTGAAAATCCAAAAGAAATTGACGACTGGAATCTCGATACGATTATCGCCCTAGTCGAAAAAATAATCTAAAGAGGTGCCTAATGGAAGAAACTACACAGAAAGAAATTCTTCATGAATTGAAGATGATCAAAAAACTCCTTGCGCAGAATCTCCTGAGTGGAACAACTCAAACCAATCAAATCAAAAAACTTAATGCCATTGGTTTTCAGCCAAAAGAAATCGCTGAGATTCTTGGTACAACATCTAACACCGTGAATGTGGCATTAAATAGGCTGAGAAAATCTAAGAAAAAAGAAAATCAAGAAGCTCCCGAAGTAGAGTCCTAGCCTGGGAGGAGTTTTTCTTTGTCCAGCCATGCATCCACGCCGTCTTTGACAAGGCGGGTGTAGAGCGCCTGGACGCGGTCACGGTCCGCGTGGGCGTGGCATAAAAATACTTTTAGTGGTCGCTTGTCTGCTGTCATACCCGTCTTGTTTTGATGTGAAAATTACAACTGTCGAACTCTGATCTTTACTGTATCACCTGTCCGCTCAGCAACAAGGATAAAGGGGGAAGTTACTTCGGGAACTTTGCTACGAATCGCTTCCAGTGTCTTAATTGTAAAATCCGCTCGGATATGTCCAGGGCGGAGATAGATGATCCCAACGAATTTTGCGCCAAACACCGCCATTCCCCCAAAGTCACTGTCGTGCGTCAAAACCACTCTCCCCGCTTCGGTCGCTTGCTGTAAAACTTCTGTATCTGAAAGCCCTTGACTTTCCCCTGCTCAGATACAGCCTCTACATCCAATCCCGCTTTTCGTAAAAATTCAATGACTTCGGGATTGATGTTTTCATCTGCGAGCAGGGGAAAGTCAAGGGCTTTCACGCCGCAACTTTCACATCCAGCAGAACTTCGTTCTTCACGGATTGTGCGGCATATTTGAGCGCCTCTTCAACCGCTTCCGCTGTTAATTGCGGATATGCCTTCAGCACCTCTTCTTTGGTCGCGCCACTGGCAAAGAGTTCGAGAATGAATTCAATGCTCAGACGCGTACCAACGATGTGGGGCTTTCCACTTAGAATTTCATTGTTATAAGCAATATGGGTAAACATAGTTAATCTCCTGAACTACCCCATTATTATAATGTTCAATCCTGACTTGGAGGAGTTTGGCTTTGTCGAACCACGTGTCCACGCCGTCTTTGGTCAGGCGCACGTAGAGTGCGCGGACGGGGTCACGGTCCGCGTGGGCGTGGCAGAGAAAGATTTTGAGAGGGCGTTTGTCAGTGGAGGGCATGAAATTCCCCGCGATAATAATCTCTAGGCCGTCACAACCTTCACGGCTGGCACATCATCACGCAGAAAGTTGGGGCAGAAGTCAAAGCCATTTGGCCATGTAATCCCGCCGCCATCTTCCAACGTCACTTGCCGAAAATAGGCTTCATCCTTAAGCGCGGCGGAAATCCCTTTGCCGATGAAAGGACGAATGTCAATCACTTTGCGAAGTCCGTCCGCAAATTCAATTTCAAGTAAATAGTTACCCAAAGGTTTGACAGAGATAACTTTATCCATTTTCTTACTCCAATGGCTGGATGGGTTCAAGCGGTTGTTCGTTCCGCGCTCGTTCCCAGTCAGCCCACAGTTCGTCACGGTGAAGTGATGCCCACTCTAAGACCAGTCCCAGCACTCGATTAGGTAGATTGCCTTTCAGGATTTCAAGAGTCTCGATGGTGATTTCAACTTGATACTCGCCATAATGTGCGTGAAAGTGCGGCGGCATATGGTCATTGAAATACATGCGAACGATGATCCCAAAGAAGCGGCTGATTTCTGGCATTGGCTCCTGTGATGAAATTATACGTCAATTATTCGCGCACGGCGTCACGGTCCGCGTGGGTGTGGCAGAGGCGGTGCCCTGAGCTTGTCGAAGGGAAGACTTTGAGAGGACGTTTTTCGGCAGTCATTTTTCGAACCGCAAAGCACGCGAAGAGCGCGAAGAAAAACCTTTTTTGAATCTTTGCGGGCTTTGCGCTCACTTCGACAAGCTCAATGCAGGCCTGGCGGTAAATTTTCCCAACGATGACATTATACTTTGTCGAGCTACGCGTCCACGCCGCCTTCCCTGGCACTGCCCGCCAGGGCAAGTGTGGTCAGGCGGGTATAGCTTCGATACGGCGGCGGCGGTTAAGTAGCCCCGAAGGGCGTATCGAAACCCGCCGCCTGCTTACCCATCAAGAGGACACGGACGGAGTCACAGGGTCTCGATCCTTATGGACAGTGCATAGGAAAGGATGAATTACGATTGGCCCTTCGCTAAAATCGTTTCGGCTTTTCTCAATTTTCGGCCAGCCGGGTGCAAATCGTGGCGCATAGTCCAGGCAATTCCACGCAAAGCGTGCGAGTCTGCAAGGGCGTCAAGGGCATGATGTGGCAAATGCTTTGGTCTGGCAAATGCACAATGGTCAGCGTGACATTGTCAAACGTATTCAACAGCCGCTCGGCGGGTGGATTGTCAATCCCGTTTTTGGCTCAAATCCGCAACAGGAGTGTCAATCGGTCGTCCGTGAAATCCAGTTCGCCGACCTTCATTCCAGCGATTCATTAAATCGTTTCGCCAGCCCGACCAACCCAGGTCTGCACCGGCAACTTGCGATAATTGCTCTCCGTGAGAACGGAAGGTCAGTAAACGGCGAAGATAGATATTGTTATAGTTCTATGATGGCCTACTTGAGCGAAAGGTATAATCTGGGCCTATGTTCAAACGCTCCCTTTTCGTGTCCATGCTTCTCCTCGCCCTTGCAACGAGCGCTTATTATCTCTATCGGCCTTATCGATCGGGCCATGCACGGGCTATCCGGGTTTTCGCGTGGATCAAAGACCCCGCTTCTCGTCCAGACCTGGTCATTGCTGCTGGTTCAAAATGCGGATCAGCCCCTTTTGTTTTTCCCACTATCGGCATGGTCGGCTTTATCTGGGACGATTCATTTCAAGCCGGTCATCGCCATCAGGGCATTGATATTTTCGCGGGGACAGACAGCAATGTGACCAAAGTTGTCGCCGCCTATCCGGGTTATCTGACACGTTTATCGAATTGGAAATCATCCGTTATTGTGCGCCTGCCGAGCGATCCGCTCCAGGCCGGTCGTCAGATCTGGATTTATTACACACACATGGCCGACGCGAACGGCAATTCGTTCATCTCATCCGAGTTCCCCCCCGGAACTTCTGAAAAGCGAATTGAAGCAGGTACGCTGCTTGGTTATCAAGGAGATTATTCGGGCGATCCCAATAATCCCGTCGGAGTACATTTACATGTTTCCATAGTCAAAGATAATGACGGACATTTCATGAACGAGTTGGACATCAATAATACTTATGATCCTTCGCCATACTTTGGTCTGGCATTGAACGCAGATCAAAACACAGATGAAATCCCAGTTTGCAAAGCGAGCAATCCATGATGAATGATTTTGAAGGTAAAGTAGTTCTCATCACCGGCGCGGGAAAAGGCAAAGGCCGCGTATTGGCGGAAGCCTTTGCGGCGCGCGGCGCATGCGTGGCGGTCAATGATATTTCGCCGATCAATCTCGATGATCTGGTCTCGCAAAGCAGCGGAAAGATAAAAGCTTATGTCGATGATGTGGCAAAAAAGGTCGCGGCACAGGCTATTATCAATCAGGTCGAAGACGATTTTGGCGGTATTGATATTTTGATCAATCATGCCGCTGTCGAGCCGCAAGTGGACCTGCTTAAGATGGATGAATGGGATTGGCACCGTGTGCTGGATGTCAATTTGACCGGCGCATTTTTGATGATGCAATCGGCAGGGCGCGTGATGCGCGCAAAAGGTGCGGGCGTGATAATCAATTTGATAACGGCGACCCGCCCCGAGGTCGAGAAGGAAGCGGCATATTTGGCCAGCATGGCTGGTCTGGTCGCGTTGACGCGTTCAGCATCCATCGAGTTGGCATCGTACGGTGTCCATGCGCACGCAGTGGGGACGGGCTTTCCCGAATTCCAGCACGTTGACCCATCCGTTCCCGCTGATTTGATCGAGTCGGTGTTGTATTTATGCCGATCAGATTTGGATGGTCAAATTGTCGATCTGGAGACGCGATGAACGAATTGCAGGAGTATCGCAAGGAATTGATGGATAACCTTGAAGAGTCTGCCAGGAAATTTCGTGATGTGTGCCTGGGCGTCAAAAATCCATATTCGCCGATTGAGACAGGCGCATGGAATGTGCATCAGTTGGCGGCGCATACACGCGATGTGGATGTATTGGTGTATGGAATGCGCGCCCGCCGCACGTTGCAAGAAGATAATCCTCAGTTTGAAAATTTCGACGGTGATGCCTACATGGCTGAACATTATGATGCCCAGGAAAATTTGGTTTCCATGTTGGACGGTTTTGTGCTGAATGTTCTGTCTTTGGTGAATGCTTTGCGCGGCTTGCCCAGTGAGGCCTGGGGGCGACCTTCGCGTCACTTAATTCAAGGCAGTGGCATGACATTGCAAACATGGGTCGAGCGTGATCTGGGTCATATCAAAGAACATTTGGAAAGCGTGAAAAAAGCAAAGTGATCATGTGTCACCAAAGTGGTAAATGAATAAGCGATACCAGCCAGCTCAAGAACAGTGGATAAATTTGAAGGACGACCAACCCCATGAATATGCCGACCACAAACCCCGCAATGATGTCGGACACATAATGGACGCCCATTGCGACGCGCGCCAGCGCCACGAGCGGCGCCCAAATCCACAACAGCAACGCAACCGGGCCCGGGCCCAAACCGGCCGCGGCCACGGCGATCATGAGGGCGCGTGCAGCGTGTCCCGATGGAAACGAATGCGGATCGGTGTTGCGGTAGATGCTGCCCCATTCGCCCTCGGGCCGTCTGCGCCGGATGCTGAATTTGAGCGACATCACCAGCACGGCCAATATGGAGATGCCAGCCAGCACAACGATGGCCCATTGTTTCCAGAACGAGTCTCCAACCAGCCACAAGATGATCAGCCCCAATCCCCAGAACCATGAGTCGCCGGAGTGAGCAAAGAAGACAGCGAAGCTGCGAAGCGCGCCGGGCTTTTCAGCCACGCATAATTTGTTGGAGACGTCGGCGTCGAGTTGAAGAATGGATTTAAAATTCATGTTCACCTGAAACAAAAACGAGGAGCATTATTGCAGATTTCGGAGTCTGCATGCTTGGCAAAAATAACCGCGAAGTTCGCAAAGTTCGCAAAGATTTAAAAGTTTTCTTCGCGTTCTTTGTGGGCTTCGCGGTTCGAGAGTTTTGATGCGTGTCTCCACGATTTACCCCGTGGCGGGGTTCTATTTCTTTTTGGCTTTGCCAGCCGGTTTCGGAGCAGGCTTGCTTTTTGACGAAGATGTCTTCTTCGCACCGGCTTTCCTGGCCGGCTTGGCCTTCTCGGCGCTGGCTTTCTTGACCGACTTGGCCTTCGCGGCGGACTTCGGAGCCGATGATTTGGCAATCTTGCGGACGCGTGACTCGAGGTCGTCGCGCATCAGTTCTAGTTGGTGAGGCTTGTCCACATCCATGCCGATTTCGGGGAAGGGGCAGACGATGGCGCGGCCTTTCAAGTTCAACTTGTCTGCCACGCGTTTGATTACATCGTCAATGGTCAATTGGCGGAATAGGAATTTGAAGATGATGTCAAAGCCGATCATAGCCGCTTGTGCGGCGGGATTCTTGCGGGCTTCGATCAACTTATTCCAAAATTCAGAGTTCTGATTAACGATGGCAGTGCGGGCCACGTTCATGTCGCCACCGCAGACTTCCATATCTTTCAGCGGGGTGTAGGTTCTTTTCGAGCCAGGAAAGCGTGCTTCCATATCTTCGCGCAGAACGACATTGTAATAAATATCATCTTTCGTTTCACTGGTGGTGTTGACCATCCAATCCACCATCCCGCCAGTAATGGCGGGAATATCCGAAGAAACGAATAATACATATTTGGCTCTGGGGTTAAGTTCCATCACTTTGGCTGTGCCGGCCTTCAGGTTATCCAGCATCTTGCCCTGATTGGACATGTATGTGAGCGGCTTCTTGCAGGTCAAGTCTGACTTGGCTGAGATGCCGATGACTACTACGCGGTCAATGGTTTTTGCTTCGCTTAACGCGTCCAACACCCATTGGATCATGGGCTTGCCAGCCACATCGATCAATGCCTTGGCGTCGCCTTTGGAATACTCATATAAAGGCTCATTGGGTTGCGGAATTCCACCTGCGGTAACGACTGCATCCATGATAAATCCTCCTGTCATTGCGAAGGCTGAAAGCCTGAAGCAATCTCCTCACGAAAGGGGATTGCTTCGCTTTGCTCGCAATGACGTTAATTCAATTCCTGCAATTGCGGCTCATAGCCAAGCTTATCCAACATTTCGGTTAGTTCAGGCCAGGTCAATGGTCGGCCCTTGCCTGAAGCCGCAACCAGCGCGGCTTCCATCATGTTGGTTCCAAAGGAACGGCCATCCAGCACGGGCGTGGTGGTAACGAGATATTTAATGCCGGCTTTGCGGAAAGTTTCCACGTCTTCGGGCGTGGTTGTGTTGGTGACGATCACTTTGCCCTGCATATCATAAGGCATGTTGCGCTTGATGTAATGGCAGTCGCCCGCGATCACGGTTGCCCATTGATAATATTTTTCCCATTTGGGCGTGCGCTTTTCCTGTTTTTCACCCGTTGGATAGATCCATTCGAATGGTAATCGTCCGGCGATGGGCATGAGCAGCGCGGCTAAAGTCTTGAGCTGGCTGATCTTGTGGATGGCAATCGGGATGTCCAGACCGAACATCAGATCGCCGAAGACGGTTTCGTAACCAGCCTCGACAAAGGATTTGGAGAGTCCCCAGCGATCAACGCCGACCGTCACCAGCACTTTGCGTCCGCGCGAGTTGATGTACTTGCCGATTTTCTGATCTAAAAATGCGGGAGCTTTGTTTTCGAGCGTATTCTTCAACCCGCCGCCATCTACCAATGGGGTCTTTTCGACGAAGCGCACCATCGGTTTCACTGAATAAAAGGGATACCACTTTCCATCAGCCAGCGCGCCCAAGTCTGCGCCGCCGACGCCGAAGGCATCCACTTTGCCGTCCAATTCTTTATATTTCTGCGCAGCGGCTTCCATATCGCCGTCGGTGCCGATGCGTTCGATGCTGACCTTCTCACCCAGTAAAGTGACTTCAACTGCTTTATCGCGTTTTGAAGAGCCAATACTGATGCTGACTGCACGTTTCATAATACCTTCTCCTCATAAATGAGATGCGACGAGTATACCCCGAAGTGAGGGGGCTGAGAATGATGT
>JAJYOH010000119.1 GCA_021796315.1 Chloroflexota bacterium | reverse complement strand
GCCGCATCGACGTATTCGGTATCCGCATAGGATGATAGATCAACCTGTTCGGCCTTGTCCCAGATCGGGGTCGCGACCGAACCGGGACCCACGATGATGACGTCAATTCCGTAAAGCATCAACTCGCGGCGCAGGCTTTCCGAGAATCCCTCCAATCCATGTTTGGATGCAGCGTAGGCGCCGAGAAATGGACCGCCAATTTTGCCTCCGACTGAACTGATGTTGATAATGCGTCCGGGCTTGCCGTGCAATGAGCGATCACTGCCGAGCAGCGGGACGAAGGCTTTTGTGACAATCAACACGCTGACCAGATTCACTTCAAGCTGACAACGAAAATCGTCGGTAGGTTGGTGGACCAATGGCGCGGGGACAGCAATGCCCGCATTGTTGACCAGCCCGAATAAAGTCTCGCTGTTCAATTGCTCGCGAACGCGCCGCGCTGCGGCTTGCACGCCTGTTTCATCTGTGACATCAAAGATCAGCGGGACGAAGTTCTCGCCAAATTCATTGGTAAGCCGTTCTGCATCCTGTTGCTTTCGTATACTTCCATAAACACGGAAGCCTTTTTGAATCAAAACCTTCGCAGTTCCCCAGCCGATTCCCGTCGAAACACCAGTAACGACAACACTTTGCATGTGGCACTCCTAAAAAATTTTATTGGGCTGAATTATAAAGCGAATGTGATGTTCGTATTGGTGGAATGATCTTTTGCATTTCCTCCGATCCACAGCTATTCCTTTTCCATTTCCCTGCTTGATTCGCCCAAATTCAGCAAGGCAAACCGCGCGTTCTGCCTTGCAAATGGGAATATCTCGGCAAGAAAAAATATTTTCTAGACGAGATATTTATTTTTCTCGCCGAGATATTTAAAAAGCTCGCCGAGATTTTGGTAAAATCAAGGCGGGACGCAAACATTTCAAGGCTGAATCGGAGGGATTCATGGCTAGAAAAATCACTGCCATTCGTAAGTTTCGACCGGAGATCAAGCGGGAGCGGACGCTTCAGACGCGACAGGTGGTGGAAGATATTGCCCAGCACACAGGACTGAACACCGGCGAGGTTCTCTTTGTGACTTATGAATTACGCGACACCATTCTGATGGCTCACCGCACCGGACGGGCAGTCAAGATTGAGGGATTAGGCACGTTCACGCCGACCATCCGCATGGACGGCACGCTGGATATTCTTTTCCGCCCCGAGCCTGAGATACTGAGACAGTTGAACGACCGCACCAAGTTTTATGCAAAGATATTGAATAAGAAGAGTATCAAGAAGTCAGTGGATGAGTTATACGCACAGTGGGATGAGGAATACCCCGATAATCCGGTGGAGAGATGATAGAAGACATCGGAAGTCTACGTTTGGTGAGCTTATCATTCTGAAATCAATTCGCGGATTTTGCTCAGAACGCTTGCCGAATATTGTCTATAAAAAGCCAAATTAGTATTGCGGTAAAATCAGAATATGGCAACCCAATTAGCGTTAACTTTTCAGGCAAGGAATAATAAATTAGAGTCGCCTAGTGCGAAACTCGTTAAATTATTGTTGGGTGATTTGAATTTTCAAGACGCCGCCAAAGATGCACATATTTCTCATAAAGCACACTCCTTTCCGGCTAAATTTCCTCCTCAGTTGCCTCGCAAGTTTATCTTGGAATTAACAAATCCTGGTGATATTGTTTTTGATCCGATGATGGGATCAGGCACTACGTTGTTAGAAGCTTATTTAAATAGCAGACAAGCCGTTGGGTTTGATATTGACCCGTTAGCAATATTGCTCACTCAAACGAAACTCGAAACCTATAACATTGCAGAGCTTAGCGTTGTAGGTGAGCGAATTTTGAAACACGCTAGAAAGATAGTGCGTCTCTATCCAAAGTCGCTTAAAGCGGAGAAAAATAAACGATTTGACCAGAAGACAATAAAGTTCATTGATTATTGGTTTTCGGCAGAAGTTCAATTAGAGTTGTTGGCCCTAAGCGAGGAGATCGAAAAGATTGAATCTGTCAAGATGAAAGATTTTTACAAGTTGATTTTTTCATCAATTATTATTACCAAAACAGGCGGCGTTTCGCTCGCTTTGGATTTAGCTCATACTCGCCCTCATAAAGCAAAAACTGTCTTTTCAAAAGGCGGCAAGGTATTGGCAGGTGACCGAAATGAGGCCAAGCGTCATCTTGTTAAGACTTTGCGTTCCCCCATAGATGAATTTGAGAAAAAACTCAATCAGAATTTGCGAGGGGTAATTGAGGTAGCATCTTCAAATCTTTCCCCCGTTATTAGTTTTGGCAGTGCACAACTGCTGGCGTTACCGCCGAATAGTGTAGATTTAGTTGTTACTTCTCCACCATACGCGTCTAATGCTATAGATTATATGCGCGCCCATAAATTTTCATTGGTGTGGTTTGGATATCCAATCGATCTCTTAACCGAAAAACGAAAAACTTATATTGGTGGTGAAGGTTTTGTTGATTTACCAGTCACTAAGTTACCTGGAAAAGTGGAAAACCTTATTTCTGAGATCGGTCAAAAAAGTAAATCTAAAGGCATTTCATTGAGACGCTACTATGTTGAGATGACTTTGGTTTTACAAGAATTATTTAGAGTCTTGAAACCTGAAAAATCTGCCATTGTTGTCGTTGGGAATTCGACACTTGCTGGCATTGATGCGCGGGTTGACCATTCTTTGGTCGCAATTGGGAAAGACATTGGCTTTGAAGTCCCAATGGTGGGAATTCGCCAATTGGATAGAAATCGTCGAATGTTACCAGCCAGCTCACAGGTTGACAAAAATTCTCAAATTCAACGGCGTATGCATGAAGAATTCGTTATCGGGTTTCATAAACCATCTGAATAAACTAGGGAGAGGTATATGCTGCTAAATCTTCGTAGAGAGTATCATCAAAACGTAGCCAGAGAGATAATCCGTATCCAGTCTGGTAATCCAAAATATCCAAACTTTGCAGATAAAACAAATAAGGCAAGCCGAGACATTGCTTGGGGAATTGTGAATAGATTGGGCCATGAAATCCCTGACGAAAACTTGAAGGGGCAGACAACCGGTGGCCGTTTCGAAGACATAACTCGGGATTTTCTTCAGAAAGCTTTTGGATTGCTTGCACATTTGAGACCTGGGCAATGGCATTATGCTACAGATTTAGCGATTTCCGAGTTCGATCAATATAAACATTTAGCAGAACTTGAAAGGCTTGTGAGCCAGAGCAATGAGCTTGCAATAGCTTTGGGAAAAGAATATATTATTAAGCCGGATATTGTTGTGGGACGTTCCCCTGTTCAGGATGCAGAGATCAATAGTTTTCAGCAGGTAATATCCGACGATGAGGATATTGCTCGTTACACGCCATTTCGGGGACGTAACTCCGCGACTCGTCATTATCTTTTACATGCTAGTATCTCATGTAAATGGACAATAAGAAGCGATCGTAGTCAAAACACACGTACAGAAGCGCTTAACCTTGTCCGACATCGTAAGGGTCATTTGCCCCATGTTGTAGCTGTTACTGCTGAGCCGCTCCCGACCCGAATCGCATCACTCGCACTTGGCACTGGTGACCTAGACTGCGTTTATCACTTTGCTCTTCACGAGATGAGGGACGCAATTGGTGAAACGAATAATGAAGATCAGATGGATATGTTGGATACTCTTGTGGCAGGCCGCCGATTGCGGGATATAAGTGACTTACCTTTTGATTTAGCTGTATAAAATAAAGCTACATCCAAATCCATGACTACATCTCGAGCTAAATATATTCACGTGTAGGTCGCGTTTTCCTCTTCGAGGATTTTATAAACGTGACCTACTTTCTCCTTCCATGATCTATTTTCCTGTCAACACTCCCAACCGATCAATGTAATCCGCCAATACATCGAATGCATCTTCGATGGGCTCGTCTTTGTATTAGGAGTTCACGCTTTAAGCGTGACCTACGTGTGACTTACAACTTTTATATTGCCACCAACTTCTCGCTCACATCCCATAAACGCTTTGCAACGGCCTCATCGTACGACTCATCGGACGAGCGCGTTTCCTTCGTATCGTAGTTGAAATACTTTCCGCTCACGCCTTGCACATCCGGCGAGGAAGCCAGATAGATTGAACACTTGGCCCCATCCTCGACCGAGATGCGTCCGGGCATAAGTTTTATGCCCATGCGTACGAGCCAGCCGTTGTTCCCTGCGAAGTTACTGGCTACAAATCCCGGGTGCAGACAATTGGCTGTAACGTTCGTACCCTGCAAATGTCGGGCCAGTTCGTAGGTGAACAACACGTTCATCAATTTGGACATGCCGTAGACCTGCATCCCTTTATACCCATGCTCGCTTTGCAGGTCATCAAAATTCACATGGCCTTGATAATGTACGCGTGAAGCCACGCTGACAACTCTTCCCGATGGCCCAGCCTTGAGCATATCCAACAGCAAATTGGTCAGCAGAAAATAATTGAGATGATTGAGCGCCAGGGACATTTCATACCCGTCCACGCTCACTTTGCGGGTCAAAAAGACTGCACCGGCGTTGTTGAGCAGCACATCGAGTTTGTCGTGCTTGTCTTTGAATTCCTGCGCCACTCTGCGAACTTTTGCCAGCGACGAAAGATCAGCCAGCAAATACGAAACCGATTGATTGCCTGTTTGAGATTTTACAAGCTCCACCGCCTGGGATGTGCGTCCTTCATCACGTCCCACCATTACGACTTTTGCGCCCAACTTTGCCAAACCGATGGCGCTTTGCAGTCCAATGCCCGTGCTTGCACCTGTAATCAAGATTGTTTTGTTATTCATAACGATTCCTTTTGAAATTGATTTACCCTGCAGCTCTCAGCTCTTTTTCATATGTGACAAATTCAGCCGCCACAATCATACCCGCCCGCTGATAAAGCCGCGTGGCTCCTGTCGGGTTGGAAGCATCTACACCGAGGCCGATGGTGGTCATGCCGCGATTATAAAATTCATTAAAAGAGTGGCGCAGCAGGGCAAGCCCCAGCCCCTTCTTGCGCCACGGGCGGCGAACGCCAAGGGTTCCGATCCAGCCAATTCCCTGACGGAAGCGATTCTCTGAAAAGCCTGCGATTTCGTCCTCATCCCAGGCGATCACCCACAGGGTGGGATCAAAATTGGGGTTGCCGAACTTTGCGTGTGACCAATCTTCATAGCTCCTATCATGACTGCCCCAGTGGTCACGAAAGGCTTCGTTGTCCGCCTGCCAGACGGCAATTGCATGTTCATCTTTGATAAATGGCCGCAGTTCGATGCCAGCCGGAAAAGTCACAGGCGCGGGAGGTTCCTGCAATTTGATTTCCATACGCCAAAAATAGCGCACAGGGGAATAGCCGTTGGCCCGAAGCAGTTCGTGTCCTGCTTTATCCTTGTTACTTATTGAACTTTGGATAAACACCCGTTCACCGGGCTGGGCAAGTTCCATTTCAGCCTGTGCCCGTTCGGCTATTTTTTCAAGCAGGGAAGAACCAATGCCCAGCCCTCTGAATTCTGGGTGAACGCAACCATCTGCCATAAGCCTGGAGTGATTATTCACGTTATAGAACTCTTCACTGCCAACTACGCGCCCGTCCTGGGCTTCCACAATAAAAACGTCGCGTTCTACGTTGAAGCCTTCGCTTTTCCACTCATTGGCCAGTTCTTCTGCGGTAAGCACAAAAATCGCGTCGCCCTCCATTTTCGCAACATCATGAGTGAGCTTTGCCACAGCGTTGATGTCTGTCCAGCGGGCTGACCGTAGGGTCAGGCAAGGATCAAGATAAGCTTTTTCGGCCATAATAATCTCCTCAAATCTTTATAAATATGTCAGTTCGGGATAAGAAAAGAAATATCATCGCGCTGAGCGGAGGCCGCAGTCGAAGCGTAGAGTTCCGCATCAAATCTGCCCTTCGACTTCGCTATGCTCCGCTCAGGGCGATAATCTACTTATCCCGAATTCAGGTTATAAATGGTTTCGAACCACCGCCTACATCTTCGATGGTTTGTTGCGCCATTTAGTATTTCTTTTCTCGTTTCTTTTCCGCCATCAATCCTTTCATCAAGCCTTTGCCTTTATATTTTCCGCGCAGGTTAGTTCCGGTATCTTTTCTTTTTGTCGATGATTTGAACGTTTCCTTGTTCGTCAACACTCCTAACCGATCAACATAATCTTCCAGCACATCGAACGCATCTTCGATGGGCTGTGTGCTGGTCATGTCCACGCCTGCCAGCTTGTAGACTTCCATCGGCGGCTTGGAAGAACCCGCTTTGAGAAAATTGATGTGATCCTGCGCTGCGTTCGGTGTGCCATTCAAGATTCTTTTTGCAATTGCATTTGCCGCCGAAATGCCGATGGCGTACTGGAACGAATAATAGTCAATGTAAAGATGCGTGGTGAACGTTCCCCACGTGATGCCGACTCGTTCGCGATCCAAATCCATCTCGCCGCCATAGCCCTCGCTGAAAAGGTCCGCCATCAGCTCGATCATCGAATCGGCGGTGAGCGCCGCGCCTTTTTCCACGCGCTGATGCGTTTCCAATTCGAAGCGCGCCAACGTCGGCATGATGAAGAAGTAGCGATGGAAATTATCCATGGCCTCTTCGAGCAATGCGATCTGGAAATACTTGTCGGTCTTCGTGTTGAGCAAATGTCCGCGCACCATGGCTTGATGAAAGTTCGACGCTGTCTCGGCGATGATGGACGGATACGTGTAATAAAACATCGGCTGTGCGCGGCTGGCATAATGCGCATGCATCGAATGACCAAGTTCGTGTGCCAGCGTGCTCATACTGCCAACGTCGTCCGTGTAGCTCATCAGGATGAACGGATACGTATCGCTCGGGACGCGCGTCGAGAACGCGCCCTGACGTTTGCCCGCGTTTGGCGACCAATCTACCCAGCGGTTCTTTAGACATCCCTCGCGCAGCACGCTGACGTATTCATCGCCCATGGGTGCGAGCCCTTCGCTGATCCAATCCACCGCTCGTTCAAACGGGACCTTATGCTTTTTTTCCGTTAAAGGAGCCCACACATCGTACGGCTTCAGAGTCTTCACGCCCAACGCCTTGCGGCGGATTCTCCAATATTTATGCCACAGCGGAAGTCTTTTCTTGAAGATGCCGAGTAAATTATGGAACATCTCGACCGGCACATCGCCGTTGAAGAGTGTGGCCTCCAGCGACGAATTGAAGGCGCGCACTTTCATGTTGAACACATTTTGTTTGATGGATGCCGTGAGATTTCCCGCCAGCGTGTTTTTGTATTCGAGATATTTATCGTTGTAATTTTCCCATGCGGTTTTACGCGCTTTGCGATCTGACATATGAAGGATCGCGTGGTGAGTGCTTTGAGTCAGCTCGACCTTTTTGCCTTTGCTGCTACGCGCGGGTGTGAATTTGAAATCTGCATTCGCCAGCATGTTCGTTGTGGTTCGTATGCTTCCAAATGGATCGCGCAACATGCCGAGCACTTCCTCCACTTCCGCATTGCGGACGTGCGTCTGTTTGCGGAACAGATCGTTGAAGTAATGCTCATATAACTTCATGCGCGTATCGTCTTTGAGCCATTGACGTAATTTCGCTTCGCCAATTGATAAAAGTTCTGGATCAACGAACGAAGTCGCCGCGTCGACCTGTGCCATCGCACTCATGGCTTTTCCATTATTGGCTGCGCCTTGCTGGTCGCCTGTGTCCACCGCGCTGGACATAGTGGCATAGACTTGCACTTTTGCCGCGCGCTTTGAAATCTTCTCGATGACATCTATTGCGTTGAGAAAAGTATTAATGCTATCGCCGAGATGACCTTGATATTTCTTGATCTCAGGTAAATCCTCGACAAGGCTTTTAATTTCTTCATCGAATTTCTTCGGTGATGAAAAAACGCTTTCAGCGTTCCACGTTTGATTCTTTTTGACTTTCGAGCGGGGGAGAGGAGTGGGCATGGCGGGTTCCTTTTCGATTTGATAAACTATAACGAAAGCCGAATCATACCCCCACTTTCAAATCATGGACAAGCTGGTAGAGGTATCACCACAGAGAAGGCACTATATTCTTCGTGGTGAAATGGATGTGCAAATATTTAATCAAATCCAAAACTGCTGACCACGTCGGATGGTACTTACGTTATACTCGTTCTCCGAAAGGGCCACTTATATATGAAGAAAACCGTCGAAATCCCTCAGACAACTGGCACGACTGCACGCGCCGGTATTGAATACAAATGGATTGCACTTAGCGTGACGACTATCGGTGCTTTGATGGCGGCGATTGACAGCACAATTGTCATCCTTGCGTTGCCAGACATGATGGTGAAACTGCACGCTGACCTGATCGAAATGGTCTGGGTCATTATGGCGTATATTCTCATCAGCACGGTCTTCCTGCTGACCTTCGGGCGTGTAGCTGACATGCTGGGACGTGTGCGGATGTACAACCTTGGCTTTGTGGTGTTTACGATTGGTTCGGCCTTATGCGGTATTTCGCAAAGCGCCGCACAGTTGATTGTTTTTCGCTTGGTGCAAGGTGCTGGAGCGGCACTGATGATGGTCAACAGCCCTGCCATTATCACGGAAGTCTTTCCGCCAAATGAGCGTGGCCGCGCTCTGGGCATCAATGGCATCACGTGGGCGCTCGGTGGGATCGCCGGTCCATTGCTGGGTGGCCTGATTCTCAGCGCTGCTGATTGGCGCTGGATTTTCTACATCAACGTACCGATTGGAATCTTTGGCACCATATGGGGATATCGGGCCTTGCATGAAATGTCCCATCCCAATCAGGGCGAGACGTTTGATGCTGTAGGCGCGATCACATTTAGCGTGGGTTTGGTTGCGCTGTTGATCGCGTTGACCCTTGGAATCCAATATAGCTGGACGTCCTTGCCGATCCTTTCGCTCTTCGCTTTGTTTATCGTCATGCTGATTGTATTCTTTGCCTGGGAACGGCGCGCCAAGGATAAAAGTCCGGTACTCGATCTCTCACTCTTCAAGAGCCGCGTCTATAACTTCTCGGTGCTGGCGGCCATGCTTCAGTCGTTGGCAATGTTCGCTGTGGACTTTCTGATCGTCTTTTATCTTCAAGGTGTGCGAGGTTATGATCCGCTCAAAGCTGCCTTGCTGCTCATTCCTCTTCCGATTGTGAGCGCTATTGTCGGACCACTCAGCGGGTTGCTGGCTGATCACATTGGCGCCCGGATTCCGGCGACGCTCGGCGTATTATTGCAGGCTGCTGCGTTGGTGTGGTTTATTGCCACATTATCACCCACCACATCTTATCTTCCGCTGGCGGTGGGCCTGGCTCTGATGGGCCTAGGCGGAGGCATGTTCTGGTCGCCGAACACAAGCGCGGCTATGAATAGCGCACCTGTGTCGCGTCTCGGCATTGCTTCCGCAACGCTGGCAACTTTGCGACAAACCGGGATGGTGACAAGTTTTGCGTTGGCATTGGCCGTGGCGGCGGGAAGCCTGCCAAAAGATGTCGTCATGCAGTTATTTGTTGGTACGAACATTGCACTGGGTTCCCAGATGATGCAGGATTTCATTGTTGGAATTCAACACGCATTCTGGGTCTCGGCCGTGCTGTGCGTTGTTGCAGCAGGTTTTTCGTTGGTGCGCGGCAGGGAAAATCGGAAGCAAGTATAAACGGCGCAACGCTACTGATCTGTTGTCAGCGTTTTGAATGGAGTTTGCTAAAACTGGTATCGAAACAGGTTACGCTTTTTCTCGAAAAGAGCCGCTTGAACTCAAAAGGTTTCGATACTATACTTTGTTTACGTTATCCGCCCGATATTAGAAGTAAATGGAGATGTCATATGGTCACAAAAGTAATGAATACCGATAACCGTATCAAACTCAGGGAGGAGCTTCCGCAGGCCATGCGTTCCGGGAATGTAAACAGGTTTTCGGAATATCCGCACCTGTACCAGATCCACGCCGGCGATTGGCGAATCTCCTATGCTGTAGAAAATAACCGACTGGCCGTCCTGATGCTGGAACCATTGCCGCGCGAAAATCAAAGTCCCAAAGATGTGGCGCATGAGAAATTAGCTAAACGGATGAAAATCAAGCTCCTTGATTTGCCGGAGCAGGGCAAAGACATGCCGCCCGATGAAGTGGGCAAGCGACTTAAGATCAAGTTGCTGGATATGACCGACGAAACCGAAGAAGAGGACGTGTCTGAAGCTGACGAGGAAAAGCTTAAGATCAAGCTTGCCAACTCAAATGCGGACGCGGCAGCGAGTCAAAGAAGCCCCTCTGTGGATGCTGGAAAGAAGGCCAGGACCACGCATTGAGATTCGTGATTGTAATCAGGCGAATGCGGTACTTGGACGCTGGGATTTATTTTGTGCCCCAGCGTCCTTGCATAATCTTTCTGTGAATCCGGTGCGCTGAATTAATTGCATCCCGGCGATTTCCATTGCGGGTGCATGGACTTCCAGGTTAACACGGTCTGCTGCATTTCATTAACCGCTTCCTGCCAGGCTTGTTGGGGGTCTCGTCCGATGGCAACATCCTGAAGCATCGTGTCCACAATACCCGGCGTGCCGAAGACCTCCCACGCCCACGGCGGGACAACGTCCGAGCGGCGGAATTGATTGCCTTTCACCGAACCCATATTCATGGCTGGATGATTGATATATGCGGACCAATCATAAAAAGATTTGATCCAGTCCGCGTGCTTCTGTGAATAATTCGATGGGCTGCCCAATTCTTCTTCGCGCACGGTTTTTAATGGGGGGATCATGTGCCCGGGCAAAACGCTGTCGTAATGCAGCAATCTATCGCCGCTGACCAGCCATTGCAAAAATGCTTTTGCTTCGGATTTATTTTTTGTGCCAGACGCAATCGCGAAGCGGCTCCACACGCCCAGCGTCACTTTTTGATCGCCCCATGGCGGAAAGATGACCTTGACGTTGTCCGCCAAATCAGGATGCGTTTCTGCAAGCTGGACTCCGAGACGTCCGGCATACATCGTCATGGCAACGCGGCCGTTGATGAACGCGTCGATTTGTTCAGGATAACCCCACGTGGTGAATCCCGGGGGCGCGTATTTTGTCAACGCCTGCCAGCGTTGGATGGCTGTCAATGCTTGTGGATTACCAAACGCGACGTTGCCATCGCAAGTGAAATAATCTCCGCCATTCTGCCAAAGAAAAGTTGAAAAGAAATTGACGGCGGCGATGTTTTGTCCCGCGGGAAGCGCGATGCCATATGTTTCGCCTTTTGTCAAAACTTTCGCGGCGTTCAAAACTTCATCGTACGTTGTCGGCAGAGGCAATCCCGCCTGGTCGAACAAATCTTTCCGCACCCACAAACCATAAACGCTCACCGCGTACGGAACCGCGTAAACATTTCCATTTTGACGGAAGAGACTGCCTTCGACAAAATCATTCGCGCCGATGTTTGAAACCACGTCATCGAGCGGAAGCAGATAACCCGCGTCGGCCCACTCGGACATAAGCGCGGGTTCAATCTCGAAGATGCCAAGGTTCGCGCCCGAGGCGAGCGCGGTCAACAGCCGCGTGCCGCGCGAGGCCGGCGAGGCGATTGTGATGTCCACTTCGACGCCGGGATTCAAATTTTGATATTCGGTGATGAGGGACTGCAGAACGGCCAGTTGTTGTGGATCGCTCTCGGTGGTGAAAAACGGGATGATTTTCGGGGAGGATAAGTCAGGTTTAACGGGAGCCGCCGAAGTCGGAGTCGGGAGCGGCTTTACATCCATAGAAGAGCATGAAGTGGTTAGCGCAGCAATCAAAATGATCAGAGCGATACATGCTGTCCATTTTGTTTGAACCAACCTGATACGCTTCATGACTTTGTCTTTGTCAAACGATGCCGATGCGGACGCGTGAGCACCAATACCACGGCTTGAGTTCCTCACTCAATGCTCGACGAACTTTTTGTTTGAAAACATCAAGCCCAATCTGGCTTTCGCTCATGCCGCCTTTGAGCAGTGTCATC
>JAJYOH010000118.1 GCA_021796315.1 Chloroflexota bacterium | reverse complement strand
ATGGTATTTTGGTTTCTCCATAATTCAGCCACAAGATATGGGTCGGGCGACACTTTTGATATAAGGCTCAATAAAATATTTCTTACTCGCCTAATCATTGTTCTCATAAAATATCGATCCACTATTTATACAAGAGGAACATTCAAATCTTTGCCAACTTGTTTCAACATACGTTTAGTTTCAGTTTCGAGACTCGACCGTCTTGCAGTTTCCAGACCATTTGTTGCTAACGAACAATACAAATCTCCATTTTGAATAATCTTCTCTATTGCATCTACCATTACCACAGGATCACCTGGAGAAACCAAAATACCATCTTCACCATTATGAATAGCCTTAGGAATTCCACCAACCGTTGTTGTAACTACAGGCAGGCCTGCCGCTTGCGCCTCCAAAAGCACCCGCGGAATTCCTTCCATGAAAGTAGGCAATACAAACAAGTCAGAGTCCCTATAATATTGCTGCAACTCATACCAAGATTTCTTACCATGTAAAATGAGATGAGTAGAAATTGAGAGCTCAGTTGCTCGAGCTAACATTCGCTTTAATTCTTGTTTTCCCGCCTCACCTTCAGGTTCGCCAACATAATTCCATTCCACATTATGTCCCATCTCCCTTAAGTGATATAGAATGTCAGGAATTAAAGAGCTACCTTTGCGAGCTGAAATAACTGCTACGGTTAAAATACGAATTGGGTTATGTAGTGCCGCTATTTTTTTATCAACGTTTATGTCCTTCAAACTAATCGTACTACTCCTCATTAAGTAAACATGGTTATTATCGTGATGAAATTTTTCAAATAACACCTCCCCATTGGTAAATGTCACGCTCTTCCTAATCATATAGGCCATCAATTTATCTTGAATAACCGAATCTGTATTAACAATTTTTTGTTGGAGGAGGCGGTAATTTGACATATTGTTATATGAGAAGAATTCGCCCACAACAACAAAAAATATTTTTTTTCTAAACAATTTGGCGGAGAGAAATGCCAAGAAACCTAAGTGTGTTGGTATTCGCACATTCAAGATATCCCACGAGGCGGCTGATCGAAGCATCTTCAAGCAGTACACAGGAAAATGGAACCAAAACGATTGTATATTGTGATAGTGCGGTAAGGGACTCAGTCTTATGTTAGAGGATTCTAACGAATATTGGATAGAATCACCTTTCCCCATTCCCGGTACAACGAGAACAATTTCAGAAAAATATGGTGCAAGAGAATCTACATATCTTCCAACGGCCGCATGACTTGTGACAACGATCCCTTTTTCAACCCAAAACGGTGTGTGGTAAACGAAAGTAAGATTATTTGACATCAGGTTCCAATCCATATAGAAAGGCAAGTACCAAGGACGCAATCAATTGCTATCAAGAGCTAGGCGAGCAGAAGCTAATGCTAATCCAGCATGCGCCCAAGCAAAAGAATACATCAGATCAATAAATAGAAGATGGATAGAAATTCCTAAGACACCTAGTGCAAATCCAAAAGCCAAAATAGTAGTAGGGTTACGCACCTTTCGGATGGCTTTCCATGAAAGTAGCACCGGTAGTAGGAAGACCGCCGCTGCCACTGCGGTGCCAACAATTCCTTGTTCAGCGAGGAGAATTAGCCAAGAATTAAATGCGCCTGGCAAGAGCGATTCTTTGCCGAAATATGTAAGAAATTCAGGTTTCAAACGAACATAGGCATCAGGTCCCCATCCGAAAACCGGTCGCGCATAGAACATCCGCAAACCAGCATCACGAGCCACTAACCGAATCAAATCATCCGAACTTACAGGAGCATAAGTAGTAGCCCCGACAAAGGCCTTTACGGTTACTTCGGTCTGTGCCAAATTGGTGCTAATAACATTAGCGAACAGGAACAAGCCCATTAAAAAGACCCCAATCGCTCCCGCAACCAATATCACGCGCTCGCGCCACCGTGCCTGCAATACCAAAACCAGTGCCATGACAATCCAAACCAACCAACCAGCGCGCGTCTGATAAAAAAGGCCATGATAAATCATTGAAAACAGAGCCAACCAAGCAAAGATGCGCCAGAAGCGTGAAACAAATTTTTTTTGTAACATTATGACGGTTACTAATGCTATAGCTACAGGTGAATGAAAGACAAATACAGCCCCGTTGAGGCCCAAGTTAGGCAGGTGTAAGGCGATACGCAACGGAGCCAATTCATCACGCCAGATGGATAAAATAAAACCTAGAACCAGAATTAGACGAGCGATCAACCAGAGCTGTTCAGTGGAACGTACCAAGACCATCGCCACATACAATACTATCCAATAGGATATTAGATTGGGCGCCACGCGAATCGAATCGTCAAACGAATCACTAAACAAAACAGAAAGTAGAAATACAATTGCCAATGCTGCCAGCAAAGCAGCTTGCCAGCGCGCCAAACGAAGGAATGGGTCTTGACGTTGAAGATTCAACGCGCCTAAAAACAGGCCGAATGCCAGAATCGATGTAATCGAAATTTCCAGGGAGCCAAAGGGTATGTTAGGCAATAATGGATAATAGAGTGCAGCTAACAATAGGAAGAAACCTTCGCGCGGGCGTATTACCACAAATACCATCGCAATTACGCCTACTACTAGCGTAAGCGAAAAAGGCGGCAAATACACCATAGCCAATCCTCCCCCAACAGCGACGAGTGCCACAATAATTCCAATGCTTATTTTGGATGGCGAATAACTATTTAGCGAAATCACCTTGATTTCCAACGAAATTTTTGAAGTTACTTAGAGCCTCTGGCGTTCCCATATCCCACATCTCACTTGCTTGAGACAATTTCACCTGCCACCCATATTGAATATATTTCTGATAGACCGGAATTACATAATATTCTCCGCGAGTCTTTTCTTGATTTGCGATCATTTCATCTGCCACAGATACAAATTCGTGTCCGTTCGAAAAATAATACAAGCCTGTACTAGCATGATTGGAAATGCGGACTTTCTCGGCAACTTCAACTACATTTCCGTTTTCATCGGTACGTGCAAAGCTCCAGCGGTCTCCGGCCATATCTGCTACAGAGATAATGCCACGCGTTTCGGGTGAACGATTTTTAATATCAGAAGCCAGTGACGATACAATGTAAGTATCTGAACTTGCAACAAGCAAGTCCTCATCATTATCTATAAACTTTCGCGCGGCTAAAACAGTACACAACTGGCCCTCAGTCACATTGGGCAGCAAAACTATTTTGGCGTCTCTCGCAATATCACATATTATCCTTGATACATTATGAATCTCGTGCTCGCGCAAGGCAATCACAATCACTTGTGAATGCGAAATTTCCCACAGGCTTTGGATTGCCCAATAGAGCATGGGTTTGCCTGCGATGGGAATTAAGGGTTTAGGAACCTTATAATCTGTACCGGCAAAACGCGATCCGCGTCCTGCCATCGCCACAACCAAATTCATCGGCTATGTGCTTCCTTCTGGAGCTGAACTTCCGTTACATCGTCCCATGATGTAAAACGTAAAGCCCGGTCATCGATATACACTTCGGCATTCGGCTTACCGAAATAAATTTCATCATATTCCACATTATGTCTTTCCAGCCAGTCAAGTGTCACTTTACCAACATTTTTCATTACTTTACCAAGATTACTGTCGCACGTTGCCATATTACGTGCAGTAAGAATAATAATGTAATGCCCCGCAGCGCGCAGAGCGGATATACGCTCTATAGCCCCCGGTAACGGTTCTAGGTCAGAGTAGGATTGATGGGTTTGTTTGATCGGGCATATTGTTCCGTCCAAGTCAATGGCAATCCGCATTCCAGCACCTCGTTAAGCAAAGATAAGCCTGTCAAGAACATCATTAACTGTCGATTTGAATGATCCTGATGTAAGGGGAGCATTGAGATAAACAACAGCCCTTCAATAAAGCGGATTTCGTTAAGATCGTAACCCATCTCACTGATCGACTGGTCAAAGATTGCTCCCAGCATCGGGGGCAAACCGCCATGATAAATTTGTGCCTCGTATTTTCCATCATGTACCTGTAAATCATACATATCAGCCACTATATAATCGTAGCATTCACAGATACTATGCCGTAATTTGGCAATATCGTAGCGCGCGTCGCCATAAATCCCATTTCTTCCAAAGCTACCACGCGGATCTATCAAACGCACAATTTGATTGCTGAGATCATATAAAATATTCGAAAAACAATAATCCCCATGAATGACACTGACAGGTGTATTTTTGGCAATTCGATGGATCATCTCTTTAACATCGTTTTGAATTACGTTCCAGCCACGTAGCACTCTACCATTAAAGACAATCTCCTCCTGTTCAAGAATCAAACGCCACTTTTCCTGGCCCATTAAGTTCAACAAACGCTCAAACGTTTTGCCAACATACATGGCTTCAATGTATTGTTGTTCTAGCACTCCCTGATGTTTTATGAACTCACTATGAATACCCAAAACACGTCGCAGAATAAATGACCAGGTATCAAGATGTAATTCGCCATAGATATATAGCTCAGCCAGTGTTGGATAGCCATAGTATTCCTGCACAATCTGCAACCGTTCCCCTTCCTCAGCATAATTAACAATGCGGGGGGTGAGGACTTTGAGTTCCTCCGGGAGCGCAAGATACCAATTCAACTCATCACGCAATTTTTCATTATGTTGACTGATTTTGGTAATCGTACCTAGAACCGGATTGATATTCAAAGTATTGAAATAACGCGGCTGAAGTAAACGCTGACGCGCGGCAATCAGATTATCTGTGTTACCAAAATCGAACCAATCCTTCACCCGCTTGGCATAAATCGGCTCATATGCCGCGTATCGTGTTAGTACATCGCTTAATTCACGTGCTCCGTCGGCTACCGCCACATTCGCACAGCGTTGGAGTAAATCACCGCGCAAAAAGTGGTAATACCCCGCCAAAGCCAAATAGGGTTTTGGCGCAATCTCCTGTTTATCTTGATAATTCAAAACCTTCCCATTTCGATCGGTAACCGCCAAACACCAGCGACGAGACTCTTCCACTTCGCCCACATATACGAAACTTTGCTGCGCATCAAACGAATCTCGAATGAGAGTATCTCCCAAAACCACACGTACTACCCCATCGACAGGCTTCGTCATCAAACCTGCTGCTAACGACTGAACAATCGTGCCTTCCTGGGCGAGTAACGCCAGCTTAATCTTCATTCGGTTAGAGTAGGCGCGTTGGACAAATTCCGCCAAGCGATGGTTGCTTTGACGCAGAACGATCACTGCGGAGCGAATGTCTTTGGCAAGAAGGTCATCCAAAATCCACCCTATCACCGGTTTGCCATTCACGGGGATCATTGCATTGGAAAAATTACTTCCAACCGGAAGGTTGGTAAAGTTAATTTGTCCACCACACAGAATGATAGTAGTTTCGTTATCTATCAAGGTTTTTCTTCAGCCCATATAATATCTTTAATAGTGGTCTTGCCAATGGGCCGCCTATCCATGCAAGAATCGCAGCATATGTTTTTGGCTTTTTCCAAGCCAATCCGGGATAGCAAGCTAACCCGAAAGCCAAGTGTCGAAACCCAAGGATGGGATTGCCGATTGCTATTTCTCGGAGAGCTGTGTTTAGGCAGTCCATCTCTATGAAAGTATTAATCACAGTTTCGCGGCTCGCAAAACTTTCATAAAATTCAGTGTCAAATTCAAACGTGTAAGCATACTCATCCAGCAATTGACGCAAAACCGCTGTACCCCATTGAAGCGAGAGCTGATTGTTATCATGAACACGGTAGAAGTACAGTGGCTTACATAGCCAGATGATTTGCGGGTTTAATGAAAGAATCTTATATATGAAGAATTTATCTGGATTGAACCAATGATTGCTGAAATACCCCTCGACTCGTTCATAAAGCTTGCGTGCGACCAAAACTGAGCCTACACCACCAAACGCAATCAACCGCGGAAAGCAAGCTTTGAGAACATCGTGTCCATTGAACCGGACCATCTTTTCAGTCGGGCAAAAATCCAAGGATTCAGAACGCAGGCTATAACGAGGAATGTCCAATGTCAACCTGGTTTGCGGTTCACCGGTCGCATTGCCACGTTCAAAGTCTGACATTAAGACAAGGCGGTCAGGCGTCTCAATTCCACGGATGATATCTACATAAGCTTGTAGTGCGCCATCCATTAAGACATCATCTGCCCCGTGCATCAGTATGAAATCACCTTTACAAAGCGAGGTGGCCTTATAGGCATTGCCGCTATAACCAATGTTCCATTGATTGGCAACGAACCGCACCTTTTGCGAAAATCGTCTTGCATAGTCCAAAGCAATATCCGCTGAACTGTCTGTGGAACAATTATCGATGATCACCAACTCGATTTTTTCATAAGATTGGCTCAATACCCCTTCAATCGCTGCCGGAAGGTATGGTGCGGCGTTATACACAGGCATACCAATCGAGATGAGAGGCTCTAACATCACTACAAACCCTTCTCTTTTCTCAAAATTTGGTGGTAAATAGACTGAACCATGTCCGCATTGTGATAAGGATCAAAATTCTGGCGGCTATATTCCCGCCCGCGCCGGCCCATGGAGGAACGCAATTCTTGATCAGATGCCAACCTCACAACGACTTCGGCCAAGGCCAACTTATCCCAACGAGGCACTACCAAGGCGGTCTCATGATCGACCAAGATACGACTTTTACCCGAATGACCAGTCCAGGCAGCAACCGGAACGCCGACGGCCATGGCCTCAAAGGGCGGACGTCCCATGGCACCATAATGATTGCAAGAAACATAAATATCCATTGCTGCTATTACTGACAATGCATCAGATCGATAGCCAGTTATCAACAAACAGTCCGCAATCCCAGCATTTTGGGCTAACCGCCTTGCCTTATCTTCCGGATGGCTGGCATCCACAATCCCCAAACGTTCCCTCCACCCCAGAGTACGATGTTCTCGGCTAGGGATGTGAGCCAAAATGACAAAACGAAGTTTTGCATTCGGCAACTTCTTCCGCACAAGACCAGCAATTTCAATAAAATCCCACGCGCCACGGATTTTGGACAACTGTCCCACCATACCAATTACAATTTCATCATGGCCAATGCCCAACGATGAACGAGTCGGCTGACGCAATTTGATTGCAGTTTCAGCTACTTCAAAATCTACAGAATTATAGATAACATGAAGATTGTTTAGTCCATCAAACCCATCACACTCGTCTTCAGATATGGCAACCAATTGAGTGGCCGTATGACGGATAATTTGTTTGGACACCCACGCTTGAAATTTGGAATGCGAAATATTATATGAACTTCGTAAGTGCCAAACAACAGGAAAGCCCATTTTGGCAGCCACATGTCCAGCGGCCAACATAGCTTTATCGTTGATATGGACTATATCCGGCTTTTTCTCCCGCAAGTAGCCAGCCAAACGCGGATTGGGAAATAGCGCCAACCAATTCAAATAGAAGGTGGCTTCAAACCAATGCGCACCCGGAACCGTGCCATAAAAGCGCATTGGTATCACGTCCACAGGAACGCCCAAAGATTCGTACAGATCCCGAGCCTTCCCATCGGCCGCCAGCAATACGCGTGGATGAATTTCTTCCCGATCTACAGCAAGCAACAAATTCCTCAGGCTGATCGCAGAACCGGTTAAACTCCCATCCTGATGAATATATAGAACATCAAATGGCATTTTGATTAGTTCTCAAGGCCAGGCTTGTATAAATTGCATCCAACTGTGCAGCGATAGCTTCATAGCTAAATTTCGCATGAGCCTTTTTTGTAATCTTCTGCGGTACAAACTTCTCTGGATGTCCTAAAACCTCATTTAACGCCAACGCCAAAGTTTGAGGTTTAGATGGCGGCACCAAAATACCATCGTCTTCACTTACCAATTCCGGTACTCCTCCCACAGCAGTTGCCACCACCGGAAGTCCACAACAAAGAGCCTCACCGATGACACAAGGAGAATTTTCCCACAAGCTGGAAAGAACAAACACATCCGCCTGTTGCATCCGTTTTGCAATTTCCGATTTTGGAAGTTCTCCTAAAAATTCCACTTGTTTCGAAATACCCAGCTCGTTGGCAATCAGGGTAAATGGCAAAGAATCTCCGCGTCCAATAATGGATAGTCGGAAATCAACATTTAACTGTCGAAGGATCGCGACCGCATGCAGGAGGGTAGGAATATCCTTTGCCTCCTCCAGTCGAGCAACAGTAATTAATTGGAAGAAAGAACATTTCTCTTTAGGTGGCGACCAATAAAACAGACTCGTATCGACCGCATTGGGGACCACTTGATACTGGATAGTTGCGTTTGCATTCTTCTCAATACACTTCCGCAAAGATTCACAGACTGGCAAGACTATTTCTGCGGACTCGTAAATATATTTAGCAATCGCTAATCGTCTTGCCGACAAGAAGCCGTCTCGACAAAGCGCAGTCCAATGTTCGGTGACCACAATCGGGATCTTAAACCACTTTGCCAGGGTAACCGGGAGACGAGCTTCAGCAAAAATATGAATATGAAAAATATCTGGATGAAAGCCTTGCCACCATAGTATGGCTAATTCCTTGCCAAGCAGGAAATAATGAAGAAAACGATCAAATATGGACAAGCCCGTTCTTCGTTGATGAAGGCGAATCACGCGTACACCGTTTTCAAACCTCCGCGTCACTTGAAATAACCGTCGGTTCTCAGGCAGTTTTTGTGAACCAACCAAAACCACGTTATCATGATGTATGTTCGCACAACGAATATGTTCGGCAATAAATATCATACTATAAGGTTTGCCATCCTCTGGATCAGGATAGCTTACGGGCCAGTGCAATATTTGCACACCTAATCTCCATGAACATAATGACGAAATCGTCCCCATATTGAAGCGAGTGCTGGATACTCTTGAGCAATATATTTTCTCAAATGAAATATCTTACGCGGAGTAGTGCATCTCACTTCACGATGCAAAATTGCCGCCTGGCAAAAGTGCTCTGAATCAGAATCGTCCTTACTCCACAAGGGTAAAACTGATAAGCTAAACAGCCTGGCCACGTCATTTACAGCACACATTACCCCTTCATACTTAGACTGCAGCCGACCATAATCATGACAAAAAATATAACCGTGCTGGCTTAAGCGTGGCGCAATAACGGACAACTCCTTACGTACTGCATAATAGCTGTGATAAGCATCAACCAATGCAAAGTCAATTAGTTGATCATGTGATTCCAACCATGACACAAGGCTGTTAGGCAATGTCCCCTGCATTAATGTTACATTTTCTGCTATACCAAACCATGAGTCTCCACTTTTCAATTCATTCAAAACTTCAGGCAAATCAAAACCATAGATATGCCCGTCCATGTGATTTAGTGTAAGGAATTCCGCCATAAAACGGGTAGTACGACCGCGCCAAACCCCAGTTTCAACAATCACCTTCGGCTGGCAAACCGCCATTATGAGCCCCACTTGCGCTTTCTCAAGCGGCGTAAGAGAGCCATATTGTTGCTCAAGCAGAGGCATCTTAAGCAATGATGAAAGTTCCAATCGGTTAAGCGCCAAGCCAAATAACCAACTCTCGGACATATCTAAATCTTCTCAATAAAAGTCATCGCATTACCTTCATTATCAAATCTACCAGTCTCTTGGTAGAGCAACCATCTGTATATTGAATATATTCGCGCACCAATTGTGCGCGCTGTTTGCGATACCAAGACTTATCTATCAGCAAGCGATTAACCATCTGCAATAATTCTTCAGGGGTATTTGCAAATGGGACAAGATCAAGATCATGCAAGCGCTTGAAATGATTCCGAAGATGGAAATCATATTGTCGTTTTCCAAGTTCAGGCTGGTAAGTATGAAATAACGGGACTATTGTTGGCGTATCAAAAATGGCGGCTTCGATGGTAATGGTTGACCCCGGAGAAATGACAAGATCAGCATGGCGTAGAAGGTTCGCAACCACAACGACATCGTTGCGCGTCATCGTCCAACCCAAGGTGGGGATATAACCTTGAATAAAGGAAATGCGGACATCGGGATGTGAAAGATATTTTTGAAAATGTTCCAACTTTGATGCAGGATGAAGGCGAATGACCACCTGCGGCCTGCCAGGAATATTCCCATTCTCTATTTCCTGCAACAACCAATCCACCAGATAGGTTTCATCGTAAAGATGCAAAAAAGCGCCCAGTGTTGCTAACACGATCACTGGACGAGACGTTTCTAGCTGAAAATAACTGGCGAATTGTTTGCGAGTCCAGACGGCATTAGGATCAAAATAAGGATCAAATTGTGCTCCCCCCACGACTTTTACCTGATCGGGTTTATACCCCATTAAGCGAACTGCTTCCTGACGATTCACCTCATTCCATACCGCCAGAGTTTCCGGCATAATTCTCAAGCCTTTGTAGAGATTATCCCAGCTACGAAGCACGCCCAGAGTGGGAATATTCAATTTAACAGCCGCGCGATAGACAGGAAATTCCGTATGGAACATGGGATGCGTTGAGACAGCCAACTGTGCGCCACGCATTTTTTCAATGATTTCAGGATCAGGCAAAGTAATCTTAGATACACTACGCCGCCACAAAGGAAGCAAAAATCTACCTCGCCGCAACATCAAATCGCGCACCTTTAGCGAGCGTTGCAAAGTTACATCAAGATCATACAGAGGGATCGGGCAAAAGGCAACGCCGGGCTGTGACCATTGTTTTAAAAATTGGGAAACTCTTGAGGCAGGAGTAAAACACACAACATCCGCTTTGTGTTCATGTAGCATATCAAGAAAGCCATTTTCGAATAGATCTCGAATGACTCGACCTTCAGTGATAGATAGAGCAATTTTAAGAGTCATACATCGTTAAAAACTTTTTAGTTTGAGAAAATAAATATCCATACCAATGCCGTGTTCCTGATAGACCCACACTACGCTGAAATTTGATATAAGGGGGAAAAACAAACTGACGGGGATATTTAATTCTACTTCTACTAGACAACCTAGCTAGAATAGAAATATTCCGCCAACCAAAATCTCGTGGGGCGCTATGCATCTTGACTTTTAAAATATCGAAACCAGCCATTCGTAGCATCATTGAAAGGGTCTTATCGGTAAAAGCGTAAAGATGTGCAGGTTCAAAGCAGGAATGACCATAAAGGTTAGGAACTTCGATAAAGAGTACGCCGTCTTCTTGCAAAACATACTTACGTAAAGTAGATAGAAATTTAATAGGTTCGTCTAGGTGCTCAAGTACATGAGACATGGTAATCACATCAAATTGCTTTTCACTTGCAGCAATTAAAGATTCGATGTTTAGGTAAAGCTTGAAATTTTGGCTCGCATAGGCCCTATAATTATCTCCCGGCTCAATACCAACAGAAACGCAGTTAAATTTTTGTGTTGCTATATGCAGTAGCCGCCCGCTACTCGCCCCAATATCCAACAAACGATGTGGAACTTTACCTATCCAATCCTCTAAAAGATCTATTTGATAGAGAGCACGCGTTTCCTCCTTTTCAACAACCCATTGTATAGGTTTATCTCTTTCGATATCGTGGACGCGGTACTTTGAACGGTAAAACTTTTCCACAGATTCCACATCCATACGCGGAGAAAGGAAAACCAAACCACATCGCTTACAAATCCAATTATGTAAGGTAATGCCGCGATTAACTGTAGTTTCGAACAATGAAAAGGATGACGAATCGCACAATGGGCAATGTACTACTTCATAATCAAAATGATATTCAGTCATACAAAATGATATTCAGTCATACAAAATTATCCATACTCCACGTATGTTGCACCAATGCCGGGCTGCTCTCTACATTCGCGACCCGCCCTGTACCAAAAAAATCTCCTCCAACCACATGAATCCGTATAGCTTCTTGCAAAGAATCCAATATATCGCGACTATCACTCCCGCGTTTCAAATATACATCCACAAAATAATCACCCTGATTTAATGGGAACCGTGGAATCTGTGGAAAAGTTTTACCGTTCAAA